>DRKH01000261.1 GCA_011051825.1 Desulfobulbus sp. | reverse complement strand
GCAGGTCAACAAGGGCGTAGCTCAGGGTGTCGCCGTCAATATCGGTTGCGTTGAGCTGTCCGCTGAGCACGGTGTCTTCTTCGGTGGTAAAGGTTGCGGCCTGTGCCATCGGCGGATCATTGACCGGATTAATGGTAATGGCGACAGTCGCGGAATTTGAGTCGGCGGTTCCATCACCGGCCTTGAATGTGAAGCTGTCGGTTCCGTTTGCGTTTGCACCCGGTGTGTAGGTGAAGGTTCCGTTGGTGTTGATGGTCACGGTGCCGTTGCCCGGCAGGTCGACAAGGGCGTAGCTCAGGGTGTCACCGTCAATATCGGTTGCGTTGAGGCTACCGTTGATTGTGGAGTCCTCGCTGGTGGTAATGCTTGTGTTTACGGCCGTCGGAGGGTCATTGACCGGCTGCACGGTGATGGTAACGGTTGCGCTGTTTGAGACCCCGTTATCGTTGGCGGCGGTGAACGAAAAACTGTCCAGACCGTTGAAGTCCGATTGTGGATGAAAGGTGAATTGCCCGGTGGCGTCCTCCACTGTGAGTGTCCCGTGGGCAGGATTTGTTGTGACGGCATATTGCAGCGGCAGGCCACTTGGATTACTGACATTCAGGACCCCGGTTATCGGGGTGTCTTCAAAACCGCTGACCGCACTGTCTGCGGTAACCGGGAGGGCCGCGCTTGTACTGCTGACAACGGTGTAAACGATTTCGTCGGAATAGTCACTCTCTGCACCCGTGCTGTCATAGGCCGTGGCCGCGAAGTAGTAGGTCTCCCCCGGCGTGAGGGCGGTTACCGTCCCATGGATACGGCCGTCGACCGGATCAGGCAGGCCGATATCCAGTATGTTGGTGTAGGTCCGGGAAGCTGTACCATAATATATTTTGTACCCGGTAAGGTTTGGTTCACTGTTGGGCAGCCAGGAGAAATCAGCCTGTCCGGAAGGCTGTGGCTCGATAACGGCATTTTCAATGGTATGGTTGATTTCGGCAGAATAGTCACTTTCCAGCCCGTTGCTGTCATAGGCCGTGGCCGCGAAGTAGTAGGTTTCTCCTGCAGTAAGATTATCGACTGTTGCCTGAATTCTGCCATTGGTCGGGTCGGGAAGGCCGATGTCAATCACATTTGTGTAATTACGGGACGAAATTCCGTAATAAATTTTGTAACCAGCTAGATTTGTTTCACTGTTTGGCAGCCAGCTGAAGGTGGCCTGGGCCGCCATGGCAGGAATTGTAAGAACAAAGAAAAAGAAAAGTGTACATGAGAAACGTTGCAGAAACATGGTTCGCCTCCTTCGGCGGCTCCGCTGCCATATCTCTGCGTACTGCGGGTTCAGGTGGTTGCCGATAGCTGTCAGCTATGGCCGGGCGTGACAGCCCGGGTCTTGGCAACCCCGCTACCTTATTACAGTAACACTGAAACGTAGGCCGGTGGCTTTGCGTCCCGTTTTTTCAAACGGTTTGCCTTTATCGGGGGTAAATGTATTGACCTTAAGGTCAGTACGATACGATTTTATTTTCAGTTTAGATCAGGGCATGTTTTTTTCTCCTCTTGAAGATACAGCTTTCTTCTTGCATAAAGAGTGCCGTTTGAGAATGAGAATGTTCACTGGAACTGCTGGAAAAGACTGGGGCGCAGGGGAGAGGCGGATCAAGGGCAGCCGGAGGCTGCCCTTGTAGAGGTTTTTTCCTGTTTCTTGAACAGGGTGGGGCTACCGGGTTTCAGGGACCCCCAGTTTTTTTAAAATAAGTCCCAATGGACAGAATTTGGTGAATCCGTACTGGAAGAGGTTGGCCCCGACAAACAGGGTGAAGAAAAGGAAGTATTTGTGGACAAAGATCGGGTTAAAGCCGCAGTCAACCCCAAGGGCGAGACTGAGCATGATAAAGAATCCTGCCAATGTGTGTATCCAATCGTTGATAACCATGGTGTTTCTCCTGTTGAATTAAGTGTTGAGTTTTGAAATTGGTAACTGTTCAGGAGCACCCCGCGGACTCTGCGCTTATCTACCTCTCTGCACGGTCAGGCCTGATTCACACAGGAATCACTATAGTTCACAGGCCTGACTGCACAGATATGGAGCACTCCTGAACAGTTACAGGTGGTGGTAGGGCTAGTTCTCTGCCCCCTACCTGAATAGTTACTTGTTTTGTATGGTTGAACTCCTGCCAACGGTCCGACATGATGCGGTTTCTGTACGTTCCTTTTTAAAGATCCATTTCTGCATGACCGTCAACAGGGCAGGCAGAGTCCACAGGGTTGCCAGTCCGGAGGAAAGCATGATCGCCGCCAGAAAGACGCCTGCGGTCTGGTAGGGGATAAGTGGTGCAAAGATCAGCGGGGTGAATCCGATTGAGATAACAACCATGTTGCGTGCAATTGCCCGGGCCGGTTCCTCAAACACTCTCTGCATGCTTTTGTTCCAGTCGCCGACCCGGGCCATGGTGGCCCGGGAACGCTGGAGGAAATGGATGGCAAAGTCCACTGCCGGGCCAAGGGTCAGTAAAGAGAGGACCGCCAGCGGCATGTTATAGTCTTTTCCGATCAGGCCGATTACTCCGTAAATGATGCCGATGGTCAAGGTCAGCGGAATCATGGCCAGGAGTCCCCAGGCAGGTGAACGGAACAGGACGGCCATCATGATAAAAACAACGGCCAGGCCGGGGAGAAAGGATTTAAGCATGCCGGTGACCATCGTGTCCTGCCAGACCATATTGATATAGGCAGGCCCGGCCCATTCGGCCTGTAGCTCTATCGGTGGCGGTATGTCGGCAAGATACCGGTTAACATCGTCGATAACCCGTTTCATGTCCCTGTTGTCACCGCTTTTCAGCTGCAGCCACAGGTTGGCCCGGGTATAATCGGGAGTGACCAGGTGCCGGAGCTCGTCAGGTTTTTGACTGTTCTGGTAGGAAATCAGGGTCTGGGCCACCCCGTTTATGGTAGCGGGAATGGTAAAGTGACCGGGATCACCCTCGAAAAGCTCCTGGTGAACTTTTTGTACCACATTGCTGATGGAGTTGCTTTTTCCCACGTCGCCCTGTTTGGTCAGGTATTTCTGCAGGCCGATAATATAATTTAACAGATCCGGCCGCTTGAAGATCTGTTTTCGGTTGCGTACCTGATCCAGGGCATCCAGGGCCAGTGACCAGTCATCGTAGCCGGCATTGTCCTCGGGGGCGAGATTGTCAATTTCCTTCTGCCAGGAAAGGCTGAGTCGTTGAAATAACTCTTCAGCAGAAGAGCCGTTTTCAGCCATTGCCTCTGCAAGCTCGGATTGGACCTTTTCCCGGACAACCGGCGATTCCTTCAGCACCCGTTCGAGTGTGTCACTCAGCCATCTGGCCGCTTCTGTGGCCGTCATCTCCGGGGCGTTACTGGAAAGAATCAGATAGGCCTCGTAGGTGCCGCCGAAGCGGTCATTCAGCACCCGGTCGGCAATGCGGATCTCATGGGACCTGTGGAACCATTTGACCGGATTGTCGTTGACCTGGATCCTCAGGATGCCGATGACGCCGATGGCCATGATCACCAGGTTGACCCCTATAATCCGCCAGGGGCTCGATATGGTGGTCCGGCCGATCCATCGCAGATGGCGGTTGATAAGCGCTCTGTCCGAGCCCTGGTCGGGCTGTTCTTTTACCCCGAAATTCCTGAGACTGTCCTCCTGTATCAGCATGATGTGGGCCGGAATAAAGAGGACGGCCAGCAACCATGCAAGCATGATGCCGAAGGCCACAAAGAGGCCGAAGGTCCGAACCGTGGGAATCGAGGTCAGGGCCAGCGAGGCGAACCCTGCCGACGAGGTCAGCGAGGTGAACAGCATCGGTTTGGAGAGGTGGCGCATGACCTGTTCAATGGTCTTGCGCCGATCCCTGGTCTTCTGATACCCGTCAAAAAATTCAGAGAGGATATGGGTGGAGTTCACCACCGCAATGGGTATGATAAAGATGGGAATCAGCGAACCCGTGATGTGCAGAGTGTTACCGGTGCCGATGAGCAGGCCCATGGTGGAGATGACCGTACAGGCGGCGATAATGATCGGCGAGAGGATCAACTGGGTTTTTTTGAAAAAGACCAGCATCAGAATAAAGATCACCAGCATGGACAGCGGGGTGGAGATGGCCATCTGGTTAAACATTTCCTTGCCGAAGGTGTCTTCGGCCACCGGTAGCCCGCTGATGTAAAATTGATCTTCGCCGGGGCCAAGCTCTGCAATTTTTTTCTTGAGCTGTCCTGCAACCTGGTGGGCGAAACCTTTCTGAGAAAGTGGCAGGTAGATGGCCAGGGCGCGGCCGTCTCTGGAGACCATGGTTCCTTTGAGCAGTGGATTTGCCAGGGCGTTGTCCCGGATTTTCAGGGCCTCCGTCCGGGTGGCCGGCGGTTTCTTCATCAGCCATTGAAATTTGACCCGGCCGGGTCCGTCCTGTTCAACGGTATCAACATTGTCCGGTGCGATAATATCGCGGGCAATGACCTTGCGCAGCGGATTGTTCGGGTCAACAAGTGTTGCGGCGAATTTGCTCAGGGCGTAGATCTTTTTCAGGCTGTTCGGGTTGAATACGCCGTCTCCATTTTTTTCATTGACCATGCCCAGTATGACAACATCATGGAGATTGAACTCCTCTGTTGTCCGGTCATGAAAAATCCGGCCGAATTCTTCCTTTGCGAGCATGTTCTCCGGGCCGGTGTCCACATGTACCCGGATGATCAGTGTGCCCAGGGCCACGGTCATGAGTACCATCAGGGTGATCAGCAGTCCCGGCCGGTTCAGGGGGAACTGGATAAGTGTACGATCAAGCTGCATGCTCTTCTCCGTGGGGTGCTCTAGGCATCTTCCGTGTGGCTGTCGCAGAAAATCTGGTGCATGTTCCGGATCAGAGTAATGATTCGCTCATCACTGATTCGATTATAGATAAAGTTTGCATCCTTGCGGTAATCAATTATGCCTTGGTTTCGGAGGATGTTGAGATGCTGTGTGATATTTGCTCCGGTTGTCTCGACGGAGTCCCGTATCTCGCCGACGGAGAGCTCCTTATCCTGCAACAGGCAGAGTATTTTCAGGCGAATGGGGTGCGACATGGACTTGAGCAGACCGGCTAAATCTTCAACTTGATAATTCATTGGTACTCCCCCTGTTGCTATTTTAGTATTAAATTAATTAATTAATTACTGTTCCTTCGTTTGTCAAGGGATATTTGCGGAGAAGGGGCGGGGGAATGTTCAGTCCGTGATCTTTTCGGCCTTTGGAAACAGGCGGAGCAGGAGGAATACCGAGAGGGCGGTGACGCACAGATACAGGGCAAGATCAGGCTGTATCCGGTTTTCGGGGCGCACAAAAGCCAGAACGCCCAGCACGATCATGAACTGGTAGCCCTGACGCTGGAACCGGATTATCTTATATAAGATATAAAAATTAATCATTGGTACGATAAGGTCCAGCAGCAGTAGCGGCGAGAATTCGCCTGCGGAGATGGCGGCCAGTTGTAACATGGCCGCGGCATAAAGCTTTCCAACGGTGAGCACCGCCAGCAGCAGGCAGAGCAACCGATTGACCCATAGGTATCGCTTGCGTTGTCCCTCTTCCGGCAGGTTGTTCAGAAAAAAGATGAGGTCATCCCTGTCTCCCTTCTTCGACAGCCTGGCCAGGATTTCTTGTTTTTTAAATCCTCGGCCGAGTTCCTGCCGTACCAGTTGTTCTGTGGAATTCTGTTGTTTCATGGTAATTATTTCGTACTGTTCTGTGAATATGGAATTTTATTTGTATCGTATCTTTTTGTGGTACGCAATGTAATCTACCACAAAGTAGTATTTTATCTTATTCCTGTAAGAGTTATGGCTTGACAAAAGGCCGAGATAATATTAGGCGATACCAATAGGGATTGTGTTGAAAAAGAGTATCTGCGGCAGCTTTTTCCGTCTTTTTGGATAAACCGGCATGGCTGGAGCAGATTTTTACTGTCACAACCACCCCGAACGATGAAAATCACCCGAAGCAGCAGTGCTTCGCGGGCGTTTTTCAGATAAACCGGCATTCCCGACAAGCCGGGCATAACGGTAAACGTTTACAATTTGGATGTAATGCCAGCGGCATGACATCCTGGTGAACGGATACGCATAACGCACAATGAAACTGGACAGAGCATGGAGACAGGTCGCCGTTCTTACCGCCTCAGGTAAGCGGAGCGGAGCGGAGACTCCGGGCGGTAACCATTTCGACCTCTGCCTTTCGTCCTCTGTTTTACCAGATCGGGTCTTCCCCTGAAACGTTTTTAACGAAACGGGGGATTGTTTTTTTGAGGAATGGGGTACTTGAACAAGTACTGCTTTGCTAACCAATTACTTTACGCAAGCAATAAGGAGTGTGTCATGAGTGGCAATGAAGACAAAATCACCAGTCTGCTCAGTGAAGGCAAGACTTTTGCCCCACCGACTGAGGGCGCGGATAAGGCATGGATTAAGTCTATGGATGAGTACCGTGCCGCCTATCAACGTTCCATGGATGACCCTGAAGGCTACTGGGCCGATCGGGCTGAAGAGCTCGTCAGCTGGGACAAGAAATGGGACAAGGTCCTGGAGTGGGATTACAGCAAGCCGGAGATAAAATGGTTTGACGGCGCCAGATTGAATATGTCCTATAACTGTCTTGATCGCCACCTGATCAATGGTCGCCGCAACAAGGCCGCTCTTATCTGGCAGGGAGAACCGGAAGACGACGTTAAGGTCTTTACCTATCAGATGCTGCACACTGAAGTCTGTCGTTTTGCCAATGTGCTGAAGAAAAAGGGGGTGAGAAAGGGTGACCGGGTCTCCATCTATCTGCCCATGATCCCGGAACTGTCCATTGCCCTCCTGGCCTGTGCCAGAATCGGAGCTATCCATTCGGTTGTTTTTGCCGGTTTTTCAGCGGTTGCATTGCAGAGCCGTATCCAGGACTGTGAGGCCAAGGTATTGGTTACCAGCGATGCCGTCCTTCGGGCCGGTAAGACTATCCCTCTGAAACCCAATGCCGATACCGCTCTTGAAGGGTGTGATTCCGTGCATTCCTGCATTGTGGTTCAGCGTGCCGGCAACGAGGTCCCCATGCAGGAAGGCCGCGATAGCTGGTGGCATGAGGAACTGGCTGCCGACGACATCTCCTCGGTCTGTGAACCGGAGTCCATGGGCGCCGAGGACACGCTGTTCATCCTCTACACCTCCGGCTCCACCGGCAAGCCGAAAGGGGTTGTGCATACCACCGGCGGTTATCTGCTGTATGCCATGCATACCTGTCAGTACGTGTTTGACTTAAAAGATGACGATGTCTACTGGTGTACGGCCGATATCGGCTGGATCACCGGTCATTCTTATATCCTGTATGGGCCATTGGGTCTTGGCGCGACATCGATCATGTTTGAAGGTGTTCCCTCCTATCCGGGACCGGACAGGTTCTGGAAGGTTGTGGAAAAGTTTCAGGTCAACACCTTTTATACCGCCCCGACGGTTATCCGGGCCCTGATGCGTGAGGGTGAGGAGCCGACCAAACGCTGGGATCTGTCCAGCCTCAGGATTCTTGGTTCAGTGGGTGAACCCATCAACCCCGAGGCCTGGGTGTGGTATCACGTCAATATCGGCCGGGAGAAACTGCCCATTGTCGACACCTGGTGGCAGACGGAAACAGGTGGTATCATGATTTCGCCGCTTCCCTATGCGACTCCGCTCAAACCCGGATCGGCAACCTATCCCCTCCCGGGTATCGATGCAGCGATTTTTACCGAGGAAGGCAAAGAGGCAGGCGTCAATGAGGGCGGTCATCTTGTTATCCGTAAACCCTGGCCGGGTATGCTGCGCGGTGTGTTCGGTGATCCCGAGCGCTTTAAGAAAACCTATTTCAGCCGTTATGAAAATACCTATGATCCTGAAGACGGAGCCCGCAAGGATGAGGACGGCTATTTCTGGATCATGGGACGTCTTGATGATGTCATCAACGTTTCCGGTCATCGTCTCGGCACGGCCGAGATTGAGTCTGCGCTGGTTTCTCATCCGGCGGTTGCCGAGGCCGCGGTTGTCGGCATGCCCCATCCCGTCAAGGGGCAGTCCATCTTTGCCTATGTTACCCTGATGGCCAATGTCCAGGAAAGTGATGAGCTTCTTGCCGAACTCCGCAAACACGTACGGGCGGAAATCGGTCCTATTGCCACCCCCGAGGTCATCATGTGGGCTCCGAGCCTGCCCAAGACCCGGTCGGGAAAGATCATGCGGCGTATCCTGCGTAAAATCGCGGCCAATGATTTTGATGAATTTGGTGATACCTCAACCCTTGCCGATCCTTCCGTCGTTGATCATCTCGTCAGTGGAAAGAAGAAGCTCGGTTGACGGAATGCGGCGTTATAAGGCACCATAACAGGCAGTACATGACAGGCAGCGGGCGTAAGTCCTCTGCCTGTTTTTTTTTCAGGTCCGGCTGGAGGAATTCGCCTTTGTGTCGTCCCTGTCCGGCACCTGAAACCTGAAACCTGAAATTTGAAACCTGATCTTATGTCCGCTGAACAACATCTTATAGCACCGGAAGTGGTTCTTGATTTTTTGTCGGCAATGATGCCTTTCGATGAGCTTGACGAGGACACTCTCCATAAGGTAGCCCGACATATACGGGTGGATTTCTTTCCCAAGGGCACCCGGCTGCTGACCGCCGGGGAGACCGAACTCACCCATCTGTTTCTGATCCAGCAGGGCGGGGTAAAGTCTTTTCTCACCGACGATGAAGGGAACGTGACCCTGAAGGATTTTCGAGGTGAGGGTGCATATATCGGCGCATTACCCATTATCCGGGGGACCACTGCCAACCTTGATGTTGAAACGGTTGAGGACACCTTTTGTTTTCTGCTGCCGCGGGAGGTCTTTCTGGAGCTGATTCAGGAACAGCCCGGTTTCGCCCAGTACTATCTGAAGAGTTTTTCTGAAAAAATCGTTAATACCGCCTACACCGAACTTCGTCATCATAAAATGATCCGGCGGGGTGATGAGGAGTTGTACCTGTTTACCATTCAGGTCGGGGATATCATCAAGCAGGACCTGAGAAAGATAGCGTCAACCGCCACTATTCAGGATGCCGCCCGTGCCATGGCCGGATACCGCATCGGTTCATTGTTCATACACGAAGAGGAGGATGCTGAGAACATCATCGGAATTATCACTGATCGTGATCTGCGCAACAAGGTCGTTGCCCGGGGACTGGACTATAAGGAACCGGTGAGCCGGATCATGACCGGGCTGGTTGCCAAAATTCTGTCTCAGGCGACCTGCTTTGATGCTTTGCTGAAAATGATGTCCACCGGGGTACACCATCTGGCCATCGAACGTAAGGGGCGGATTATCGGGGTGGTAACCTCCCATGATATTATGCTGCTGCAGGGAACGTCGCCCTTTTCCCTGTTCAAGGAGATCGGCAAACAACGCAGGATACAGGGGTTATATCCACTTTCCCAGAAGATTCCGGATATTATCCGAAACCTGATTAAAGAGGGGGCCAAGGCCGGGAATATCGCCCGGATGATCTCCCTGCTCAATGACCAGATCCTCGAACGGTTGCTGACTCTGCTGGAAGAAGAACTCGGTCCGCCGCCGGTGGATTACTGCTGGCTGTTGCTCGGCAGCGAGGGGCGACGTGAGCAGACATTCAAGACCGACCAGGATAATGCCATAATCTATGCCGATCCGCCTGATGCGGCCCGGGAAAAAATTGCCGCGGAATATTTTTCAATTTTTGCCCGTAAGGCGATAGATCATCTCGTCAACTGCGGATATCCGCTTTGTCCGGGTGAGATCATGGCCGTTAACCCGAAATGGTGCCAACCGGTCTCGGTCTGGAAAAACTATTTTGCCTCATGGATTGCGGCTCCGGAACCGGAGGAGCTCTTGAATGCAACCATCTTTTTCGATTTTCGTCCCGGATTCGGCAAGGTTGCCCTGGCCGATGATCTGCGGGACCACCTTGGAGCGCTCTCCGCGCGTCAGGAGATTTACCTGCTCCATCTTGCCCGCGAGTGCATGGCCGGCAGGGCACCGCTCTCCTTTTTCAAGAATTTTATCGTCGCAAAAAACGGTGAGCACAGAAACAAACTTGATATCAAGACCCAGGGTCTGACTCCCTTTGTCAACTTTGCCCGGGTGCTGGCCCTGAAATATGGGATCAGGGAGACCAATACCCTTTCCAGGCTGCATGTTCTCTCCAGGGAAGGATACCTTTCGGAGGAACTGTGGGCCAGTGCCCGTGAGGCCTATGAGATGCAGATGCAGCTGCGCCTTATTCATCAGCTCTCGCAAATAGAAGAAGGGGTCCTGCCGGACAACTATATTGCCCCTGACCAGTTGTCCGACCTGGAAAAGCGGATGCTGAAAGAATCCTTTGAGGTTATTGAACGCATACAGGGCGTTCTGAAAACCATTTTTCCAGTCGGGTAGGTGAAGTTTTGCTGGCTGGTTTATTTCCTGGTCTGAGAAGAAAAAAACATCCCGCTCTGCTCAGGAATAAGGAACTGTTTGAGAACTTTAATCAGGGTGGATTACTCAGCGATTATACCTTTGTTGTCTGTGACACCGAGTTGACCGGTTTGAACAGGCGAAGGGACGAGATTATCTCCATCGGAGCGGTCCGGATCGTCAATCTCCAGATAGAGCTGAGCCAGTCTTTTCATTGCTATATAAAACCACGAAATATTGATCCCAATGCGGCCACCTTTGTTCACCGGATCACTCCGGAACAGCTGCTCCATGCCCCGCCTGTTGAGGAGGTGTTACCGGCGTTTCTTGATTTTTGCGGCAGCGGATTGCTGGTGGGCCATTTCGTCGCCATTGATATGTATTTTCTTAATAAGGCTTCACGCCGGGTCCTGGGCGGCATGGTTTCAAATCCCAGTATCGACACCATGCGTCTGGCCAAAGGCTATAAGGAGGCCCAATGCATAGACCATTTCGGGGGCTGTGATCAGTCGGCATCGTACAACCTCGATCTGTTGAGCGAGGAGTTCAACCTGCCGCGATTTAAACCCCATGATGCCCTGGAGGACGCACTGCAAACGGCCTATCTGTTTCTTTTTTTAGTAAAGAAGTTAAAGCACGGCGGAATCAGTACCTTGAAGGAACTCTATCTTGCCGGACGTATTTTTAGTTTAATGGGGCGGGGCTAAAGGACGACAGTCTCGCTGTTGACTATCCGATATTCCGATAATTTATGCCGGCGTGATACGCTTGAAATCCCTTGTTACCAAGCATTACGGCGGATTTGCACCGTTTGAATGTCTTGACAGGGGCCAGCTGGAAATGTTAATTTTTTTGTACTGAAAAAGCTGCTGTTTGCAGGGGACAGTGGAGGATCTGTCCCCTGGCTGTTCCGAAATTCGGGGGATGGGCCCCTGATGTTCAGCGGTGGAATATCCATTCCGCCGTCAATCAGAAAGAGGAGGCGTAAATGAGTAATAAAGATGAGTACTGGAGGGCAAATATCCGTCTTGTTATGGGATGTCTTGTTGTCTGGTTCGTGGTCTCTTACGGCTGTGGCATTTTACTGGCCCCGGCTCTAAACAGCATTCATATTCTGGGTGGCTATCCACTCGGTTTCTGGTTTGCACAGCAGGGTTCGATTTACACCTTTGTCGTGCTCATCTTTTTCTACGCTTGGCGTATGAATCAACTTGATCGTAAATTTGGCGTCGAGGAAGACTAAGGGGGAAAATGATGAGTTTACAGTTAATGACCTATCTTGTTGTCGGGGCAACCTTTGCCCTGTATATTTTTATTGCCATCAAGGCCAAGGCATCTACAACCGGTGAGTTTTACGTTGCCGGTAAGGGTGTGCATCCCGTGCTCAACGGGATGGCAACCGGTGCTGACTGGATGTCGGCAGCCTCTTTTATCTCCATGGCCGGTCTCATTGCCTTTAAGGGGTATGACGCCTCGGTTTTTCTCATGGGCTGGACCGGCGGCTACTGTCTGCTGGCCATGCTGCTTGCACCCTACCTGCGGAAATATGGGAAATTTACAGTTCCTGAATTTATCGGTGATCGATATTATTCAAATATTGCCCGGGTGGTTGCGGTTATCTGCCTGATTACCGCATCCCTGACCTATGTTATCGGCCAGATGAAGGGTATCGGCGTTGCCTTTTCCCGTTTTCTGGAACTGCCCTTTGAAACCGGTCTGGTTGTCGGTATGGTCATCGTCTTTATCTATGCCGTTCTCGGTGGTATGAAGGGCGTAACCTATACCCAGATTGCCCAGTACTGCGTGTTGATCTTTGCCTATACCGTGCCGGCAATTTTTATTTCACTGCAGTTGACCGGTAACCCCATTCCGCAGCTTGGACTGGGATCAACCATGGCGGACGGCAGTGGTGTTTTTCTGCTGGATAAGCTGGATAAGACATTGGTTGATCTTGGATTTCATGCCTATACCCTGCAGAAGGGGAGCACACTCAATATCTTTATGTATACCCTGTCGCTGATGATCGGTACTGCCGGCCTTCCCCATGTCATCACCCGTTTTTTTACGGTGCCCAAGGTCAAGGATGCCCGTTCTTCGGTTGGCTGGTCGCTGGTTTTTATTGCTATACTCTATACAACCGCACCTGCGGTTGGTGCCATGGCCCGGTTGAACCTGATGAATACCATCGAGCCCGAGCCCGGTGTGAGCCTTGCCTATGCCGATCGTCCGACCTGGTTTAAGAACTGGGAAAAAACCGGTCTTCTGAAGTTTAAAGATAAGAACGGCGACGGTAAAATTCAGTATGTCGGTGATAAAAAGAAAAATGAAATGGTCAAGGTTGACCGTGATATCATGGTGCTGGCCAACCCCGAAATCGCCGGTCTGCCCAACTGGGTTATTGCCCTGGTTGCCGCCGGTGGTATCGCTGCGGCTCTGTCCACTGCCGCAGGTCTGCTGCTGGCAATTTCTTCCGCCATTTCCCACGATATCCTCAAGGGTATTTTTGCCAAGGGCATGACGGATAAACAGGAGCTGCTGGCCGGTCGTATATCCATGGGTGGTGCTATCCTGGTGGCCGGATATTTTGGTCTCCATCCTCCGGGATTTGCCGCCCAGGTTGTGGCCCTGGCCTTTGGTCTGGCCGCATCTTCTATTTTCCCGGCCCTGATGATGGGGATCTTTGTTAAGCGGGTAAATAATATTGGTGCAATCTGCGGTATGCTGTCCGGCCTGGGTATTACCCTGGTCTATATTTTCTGGTTCAAAGGCTGGTTCTTTATCCCGGATACCAATATGGCACCCAATGATGCCGCCCATTGGTTCCTGGGGATTGCACCCGAGGCCTTTGGTTCGATTGGCGCGATGGTGAACTTTGCCGTTGCCTATAGCGTGTCCATGATAACCCCGCCGCCGCCTGAGCATATCCAGCATCTGGTTGAGGATATCCGGGTTCCCGGGATTATTAAACGCTGATCATTTGATTTGCCGGACTGATTCCGGTGGATCAGCGGTAATGAATCGATGCCCCTGCCGTTACGGCAGGGGCTTTTTTTTATACCTATGAGTAACTGTTCAGGAGCACCCCACGGAGTCTGCGCATGAAGGCTGCGCTTATCTATCTCTCTGCAGGCAGGGTCAGGCCGGGTTCACATAGAAATATCTGATTACCTACAATCCTCAGCCGAATGCAAGGGATACCATCGCTGAATAGCAAAGGGTGTTACGAACCCAGCGAATTTGTGATGAATTTACCGGGTTCTGCAATCCGGATGAACAAGCGATGTTATCCCTGATTTGTGAAAAGCTGAGCTTTGTACGTAATCAGGTAGAAATAACTGGAGTTCACTGACCAGACTGCACAGATATGGGGCACTCTTAAACGGTACCCTTTGAGATCAGTCTTTGGTGGTATGGCAGGTGAAACAACCGGTTCCCGCCGCAGTTCCGCCATTACCGGAAATCATGGTGGTGTAGTCCCAGCGCAGCATGGAGGGATAGTTGCTGGCGTGGGCAACGTGGCAGGAGAGACACATCACGACATCGCTTCCGGGCGTCACTCCGCTTCCGGCAGCGGCAGGAACCGTGATTCTGGCGATGGGTGCCTGCAGGCTGTATGTGGTATAGGCTGCATATTCCCCACTTGAGGGCAGGGCCAGATCGGTCGGATGTCTGATAAACGGCGAATCGGCCACGCGGCCTATTCCATCCGAGGTCGCGGACTGAAGCGTATGAAAGTTGCCGTGACAGGTGGCGCAGAACTGGCTCATTGTCCCGTCGGGTGGCTGTACGCCTCCGGTACCGTGACAGCTCAGTTCTCCGGCACCTCCGCATCCCAGCTGCACCGGTGTCAGGAGACCGAAATATTCGTTGTGGTTTGCGGCACTGGCATTTTCCTGCCAGTCACTGCTTTCAAATCCTTTTACGCCCATGAGAAAACGGTAACTGTCGGCAGGAGTGTCGGCCAGCTCAAGTCGACCGTCGACATTATTGTGGTGGGCACCGGTTACCCCCTCAGGGTAGGATGAGCCGGCATATCTGTAGCCGTGACAGCCGTTGGTGCCTGCGCAGCTCAGGTTGTCTGTGTTCACCGTACTGCCGGTGTCGTGGCCGAATTGGCGGATTCCGCCCGGGGGGCCGTAGAGCACCCCGTCTGTTCCGGTCAGATCTC
>DRKH01000260.1 GCA_011051825.1 Desulfobulbus sp. | reverse complement strand
GAAAAAGTTACAATGATTACTGTTAAAAGGGTAATGACCAAAAAGGTAATGATGGTCATTTTCCGTTTAACAATGACGCGAAGATAGTCCCGCAGGTGAACTTCCCTGCGCGGCACTGCTTCAAGGACAGGTTGCTGTGCTGGCATAGAGGGCTTTTGCATTATTTTTCAGGTAAAATTCCCGGGTTAGTTTGAAAATCTGACGGAACCAGCCAGTATAAGGTACCAAGGGGCCGTCTTACCCTGTTTTAGAAAAAATCACTGCTCACGGGTCACCTCGAGATCGGTCACCCGACTGAACCGCAGTTTCACATCCCCCTCGTCGTCGGCCTCCCGGTACTCCAGAAAGTTGACCGTCAGTTCACCTTCACCACCCTTGTTCAATGGCATATTGCTGAAGCATATTGCTGAAGAAACGGAAACAAGTGTACAAACCTTCCTTTCGTTGGTCATCAACTTGAAACTCCGTTGTTCTCCCCGCTTCCGACGCCTCGCCGACCCGCTGAAAAAGGTACTGGTGATCATCCTGTTTTTCCCGGGGAATGGAACGGAGATCGTGACGCTGCAACTCCCGAATACGGGTTTGTACTCATCTCGGGAATTGCTGATGTGGAGACAATGTGGACAATGTGGACAATGTGCTTTGTGCCACAAGTTATTACAGACAGCCCGATGGTCTGGTTTAAAAAAAACTTTCCGGCACAACGATTATATCGTCCGGTTTCACCGGAGTATCAAGATTGACGTCCTTGAGGACCTTTTTCTTTCCATTGACCATCCGAACGATTTTGACACTTGACTTGGAAGCCTTTCCGGTAAAACCGCCGGCAAGGGCAATCATCTTGAGCACGCTCACATTATCACAGGTGTAGGCGTCGGGGTGGTTCACCTCACCGGTTACATAACATGTGCCACCTTTTGCTATATACACGGTATCTCCATCATGAATCGGCACGTTCTTGCTGAGGTCTCCTCGATCTATAAGAGATTTAAGATCAACAACGATAACCTTTTCCTTGCCGTTGACCTTTCGCTTGATGGTTGCCGTGTCGCCAGCCCCTTCTTTCAATCCCCCTGATTTGGACAGGAGCTCAAAAAAAGTCATGTGTCCCCGGAGTTCGACGATACCGGGATGATTAACATAACCAAGAACAATGGCTTTTTTACTGCGGTATTCCTCAATAAAGATATTGACCTGGGGATTAACGAGATAACCGTCTGCAAAAAGAGCGGTAAGTTTTTTGACTGCATCGGATATTTTCATTCCGCCGACCTTCACCTGGCCGATGAGCGGCATGACTATGTTGCCATTATTGGTGACGCGGACGGTTGTTTTCAGGTCATCATGACCATAAACCGTGATTGTAAGAACATCGCCCGGCCCAAGAACATAATCGTCCGCAAAAACGGATTTTTGAGCTCCACCCAATAACAGAACACAAACCATGAATATTCTGATCAGCCATACACACGGCCTGTTAGGCAATACCTGCATTTCCAATAATATTTCCTTTCTCTGTTTGTGTTACCAGCGCATGGTTAAGAATCAACGGGATCCGTTTTTTTGTATCTCCACAGCAGGAAACAGTTGTCGTGATCCGGCGGTATACTGAAAGAAGATACACCTATCCGACGAGAAACTAAATTGCAAAATTCAAGCTCAACATCACCCGATTCGTGTCGTAATCAAAAAAATCATCTGACGAATTTCTTGTATCATAAGTATAACGCACCTCACCCATGAGCCAATCTCTGAACAGATATTGCAAAGCAGAGCTAATAACGAACCTCTTATCATCACGAGACTGATCAATAAGTTGATCATAATCAGCGTGTTCATATCCTATATGGCAAGATGCAATCCACTTATCTGTAATTTTCTGATTATACACTAAAGAAGCAGCGAGGACCTTTTTATTCAACGCTACGTAACTATCTGTTTCGTCAATCTTACGGCTCACTTTCAGATCTATATCGGTTTTAACCGTGAATTTATACAGCAATTCTCCTTCAAGGGCAAACCCGTCAGGATTATTATTAATGCCTTCGGACTGATCATTATCATATTTCTTTTTCTGGTAACCAGCCTTGAAGCGGAGGGATGTCTTTTCCGTAGTTACCCAGTGAACACCTGCATAGACAAAATTATTCTTATTATCTTTCGACTTTCCCTCAGAATGATCATAGCTGACATCTATAAAACTATATTCGACAAATAAATCAGTTTTTGGACTGTATATATAGTAGGCATATGCTGAAACTGTGTTATCATTTCTGTCAAGAAAATCATCCTGTGAATCCGTATAGTCGAGCAAAAAATTCGAGTAATCAATCTTTGTCCTGAACTTTTCGGAAACCAGCCAGTCAAAGGTGCCTTGCATGAAATTTGAATTGTAACGACGAAGGCCGTTGGCGGTTGAGCTGCCTGCATCAAACCTGTCCTGACCATGAGTATAGCGATCAACGGCCTGCAGTGTGAGGCCACTGCGCAAATTAAACTGAAAAAGTCCCTCTACCTTCCCATCCGTATCATTAAGATTTGAATCTTCAGAATAAAGCTTTATATCCAGTCCACCGAGCAGATAAAAATGATAGCGATTGAATCCTTCATAATCGTGCAGTGCCAATTGCAGGCCACCAGGAGAGGAATTATGCGGAACTATGGTAATCGGTACTTCTTTTCGACGAGGGAGAGACACCCATAGACCGGGGGAGATCCTGGTCAGCCAGTTTTCTTTCTTGTCCCAGTTCACATTAAACAAGTTGTCCGAATACTCTTCGGCAATACTCAGGTACGGATGAAAGTATCCACCTTCCATTCCAAACAGTTCATGCACGGTATCAGAAGAACTGGCCTTCGGCAGCAAGGAGGGGTGTCCACCGACACTTTGGCCCATGGGCATATCCTGACTTATAGGGGACACAATGGAGCCGCTGCTTTGAGCGAGAATGGCGAGATTCTGATCAGTTCCAACCCTATCGGCAGCAAATACACTGGAACTAACAGGTTGGATGCACAGCAATGTCAGAAAAACTCGTATATATTGTCCCTTCATGCCCTTCCTCCTTTCCTGAGATATCGATACCCTATCCCTGTTACTTTACTCACATCTCTTTAACAAAAGATCCGGTGATAAAAATGTCCAACCAGTAAGAAGTCCTATCCGAATATACCTGTCATAACTGATGGTGCTTATTGTCGGGGCGACGGCCATGCATATAGTGTCATCAATGATGCGGGAGGACTTTTTACCAGGCCATCATAAAAAGAAGAAGTTACTTGAGTCACCCCTGTTTATCAATGACTTTTCAGCGGTTAATATTATTATATCTCACGGTAAGAAATACCGCTCTTGGTATTGAATTCCTGGCTTGTCAACTTAACGATGCAATTTTCACTTCTTACATCTACACGGATACAACGCTGTGGCACCTGAAGCCAAAGGGATACACATCCACGATCAGTTGTATTGGCATCGAATCGTTACGCGGACTGCAGACAAGGTAGGGTCGCCGGCGCAAACAATGTACTGCTGCTTCAGCTGGCAACCACCGAATGTTGGTCAGTGAACGATTTATATACCGCTTTGAACAGTACCCTTAGGTGCCTTACCGGTCTATCGGCAGACCTTTCTTTAAAAGCGGATATAGCAGGAATATGAGCGGGAAATTCCGTGGCGTACCCATTAACCACGCTGGCGGATGACATGCTGTACGTTGATACGATGGACTCACAAGAATTCCGGCATGGCATTTCCTCGACGGACTATCCTGGACCGGATTTGCTGATATCTCAAATTTCCGTCTACTACCGGACCATCGTGTTCGCAGACTGGTTACCATCTACCATATTGCCAGTCCAGAGACGTTATGGAGTTGCCGGGCTTGCGTAAACTGTCCCTCCGCCAGCAATGGGACCGGCAAAGGATGGGGTGAAAGTCGGTGTCACGGGAGTATATGCCTGAGTGTCACCGTAAGCGCCCCCGCATTCGGCGACACTCTTTTTGAACCCGGTTGCAACGACTAAAGAAGACACACCATATTCACTGGCTGCCTTCTCGATTTCGTGGCCGGGTGCACCGGCGCAATATAGTGCCCTGACCAAGCCTACCGGATTCAGGCTTTGGATCTTCAATCCTTCCTCAAGAATGAGCGCCGGCGCAATACCTTCTTTCATGGCATTTACTACGGCTTGGTCAATATTCAGTTTGAGATAGTCGGCCTTGAAATTATCAACCCAGTCGGCACAAGCAATGGAACTGCTCATTAGTACGAAAAGGAATGTAATAATGATCTTTTTCATATTCCCTCCAATGCCATGATCGTCCGTATTAAGACAAATAATTATTTAGATATTCAAACAACAAATACACCATTTAGCATCCGTCCGCAATATGAAAACCACTTTTTTCCGGCTCTCGGCCGGGAGGGAACGGGAGGTTTTCCCACGTGTGTTTGGCTCCGGGCTGCTTGCTGCCCCTCAACGCTAACCAAACCAAAAGTAATCCTTCTCTACTGATACAATGAGAGCCGGAATCGCGGGTGTTTGTGATCTGGACATGGCAGTCGGTCAGGAGGGTCGGCCGAGGCTACTCCGTGACCGGTTGCAGAGCGACCTTGCAGGGAACTTTTAGTGGCAGAGAATCGTTTGATCTTTCTCAGTGCCCTCCGCCGAGCAACACTTCTTTTATCGTCAGGAAGAGTAGCTTGAAATCCAGTAGAAGGGACCAATTGTCAATATATTCAAGATCCATTTTCATCCAGTCCTCAAATGATACACCGTTCCTGCCATTCACCTGCCAGATACATGTGAGCCCGGGTTTCATGGAAAGCCGCCTTCGCTGCCAGATATCATACTGCGCTACTTCCTCTGGCAAAGGAGGACGAGGACCAACCAGGCTCATTTCACCTTTCAGTATGTTAAACAACTGCGGAAGCTCATCAAGACTGGTTTTTCTTAATAAGCGGCCAATCCGGGTAACCCTCGGATCATCCTTTATCTTGAAAACCGGACCGTCCATTTCATTTGCAGACGCAATTTCCACCTTGAGTTCCTCCGCATTTTCGACCATCGTTCTAAATTTATACATGGAAAACTGACGGCCGTTCAAACCACAGCGGGTCTGGGTAAAAAAAACCGGTCCACGGGAGGTATTTTTTATGCAAATCGCGATGAATATAAGTAGTGGGGATAAAATAAGAATCCCGATTATACATGCGGCATAATCAATTACGGCCTTGATAAAAAGTGCTGTATCATGGGACGGCGTAGAAGAAAGGGTAAGTGTTGGAAGATGGAGGAAATGACTCAGGGAAAGTTTTCCTGTCTCAGGTCGATACTGGATCTGTTGAATCTGAAAATCAGGCATGATGTGTACATTGATTCCCATTTGCTCTGCAAAGACTATATAATCCCTTATGTTATCAACTTTTTTCAGGGGAAGCGCAAAAATAATCTCATCTATTGCCTCCTGAAGCAGGATCTTATCAAAGTTTTCCATGGTATCGATAACGGTAACGCCATTGCAAATCTCGAGACCGACTCTATCGCCCTGATCAGTTGTTTCCAGGCACCCTCGAATCCTGTACCCAGCTTCAGGATTTTGTTTGATCTGACTGATAAGATCTATACTCCTGCTCCTGCTGCCAATTATGAGAACTGTCCTGACAACATACTCTCTATGACGGTTATATGTCAGCAGGCTGTATATCAACCCTTTTTCGGCAAGCAGGAAAAAAATGAGGAGAAGAACGAAATAGCCTATTAACAACCTGGAAACGTCGGTGACATGGAGGAGGTAAATCAAAAAAATCAATGCTGCCGTACCGGTCAGTACGGATTTGATTATTTTCGATGTAATCCTGAGAAAAGACTGGTTGGCAAGGGGTGCATACATGCCATAGAATCGCAGGGATGCATGACAACAAATCAAGGCCAATAACAAAATGAAAGTATAATTTATCTCCAGGTTTTCGGCTGGTTTCCGCAGAAAAAAAGCCAGCTTGAATGCCAGGATCATGAGTAACAGATCAAAAAGCTGATGAATCCCAACCAAAAAAACGCTCTTTTCATCAACCATACGTTTTTTCCGAATCATGAACAAATGAAGGCATTCCGGCGACCAAACATCGGTTGCTTTCGCCATCCTATGATTTCCTGATGAGGATAGCCGTTACAAGCCAACTCTTTCTCTGAACGGCCACGTTTACCCGCATAGAGGTGCTGACTGGCCAAGCGTGCCTGTGCAAAGCTGGAGAAGATCTGCAATACAGAGTGATAAGTTACATGAAAACGTGTTGTAAATACGACAGGGTACCTTCATGAGAAGGAAATCATTTGATTGAGAAGAACCACGAGATCGGATGCGCCGCCTGGCTTATCTGGTGCTTCTTGATGAGGATGCGGGTACCGTTTGTTTCCCCAGGCTCGGCATATCCGTACCCAGAAGGAAGCCGGTCGCAACCGTCGCTGGACCAGGGGCGGTACGCCAGCCAGGAAGGGGTTCAGCCCAAGACGCCGCATGAGCAATGACATACGAATGGGTATGTATTGCGTATGTGGCTCACGAATTCAAGCAGTTTCTCAAAGGAGCAGGATACCTGCCACAGCCTGGCGGACCCAGATATCCGCAGAATAACGTGATTACAAACGATTGCCCCCTGATCACTTCCCGCCGAATCCCGGCAGGGTGACCGGTTCCACCTTCTTGCGCGGCGGTTTTCCCGTGATATCGGTCACCCGCCGTACCACCCGGCTGCCAAGCGATTTGCCGCGGGCGGTTACCCCCTTGATCAGGTAGTCGTCCAGGTCGATCTCCATGGAGTTATAGCGGGCCCGGGACGAAGGCACGAAGCTGATCCTGGCCCGCACGCCCTTCTCGCCCACGGCCAGCATCTGGATGATGGACCGCCTGTGCTCGGGAAAGAGCCTGTACTCGCGGTTAATGATGAACTTGGGCATCCGGAACCGCTTGACATAGCTCCTGTTTTCAAGGCCGTTGCGGTAGATGACGTTGAAAACAAGGTCCTTGCCCACCACGCCGAACCAGAGCAGGTCGCTGCCGACAAAGAACTTGTCCGCCGGATGGATCACCTTGTAGAGACCGTCCTTGAAGATGAGCAGCAGCCGGTCATACTCGGAGCAGGTCACTGCCAGGTCCTTTTTCTTGTCGGTCATGGTGATCTTGTGGCCCAGGAATCCTGACTCCCGGTTGTAGACCACCTTGATGTTCGCCAGGGCAGCGGCCCGGGCGTCCACCTCGTCAAACTGGCGCAGCTCGCTTTTGCGCGGGTACTGCTTGCCGTAGCGGTCGAGCAGGTCCTGGATATAGCTGACCGTGTAGCCCACCATGTCCTGCAGGTTCTTTTCGATGCGGGCGATATTCCTTTCAATGGCCCGGATCTCCTTCTGCTGGCGGTTGATGTCATAGCGGGAGATGCGGCGGATCCTGATCTCCAGGAGCCGTTCCACGTCGTCCTTGCTCACCTTGCGGTCCAGCTCCTCGGCATAGGGCGCCAGGGCCTGGCGCACCGTGGAGATCACGGCCCTGTAGTTGATCTTCTCCTCTATCTGCTTATACAGCCGCTCCTCGATAAAGATCTGCTCAAGTCTCCTGGCGTGCAGCTTTTCCTTCAGCCTCTCCAGTTCCATGCGCAGCTCCTGCTCCAGGAAGCCGATAAGGCGGTCGGTGTTGCGGCGCAGGACCTCTTCCACGGTGGGCTGGGCAGGCATGTTGTCCTGGATCACCACCAGGCTGGGGGATACGCTCAGTTCGCAGTCGGTGAAGGCATAGAGGGCATCGATGGTCTCCTCGGCATAGATGCCGCGGGCCAGCTTGATCTCGATCTCCACCTCCTCGGCCGTGTAGTCGTTGATGGAGGTGATGCGCAGCTTGCCGGCCCGGGTCGCCTTTTCCACTGAGTCGATCAGGGCCTGGGTGGTCAGGTTGTAGGGCAGCTCGCGGATGACGATGGTCTTCTCGTCCCTCTCCTCGATGCGCGCCCGGCAGCGGATACGGCCGTTGCCGTGGTTGTAGTCGGTGACATCCACCAGGCCGCCGCGGGGAAAGTCGGGCAAGAGGGTGAACTCGCGGCCCTGGAGATAGTCGATCTGGGCCTGGAGCAGTTCGCAGAAGTTGTGCGGCATGATCTTGGTGGCCATGCCCACGGCGATCCCCTCTGCGCCCAGGAGCAGGAGCAGCGGCAACTTGGCCGGCAGGGTGACCGGCTCCTGCATGCGGCCGTCGTAGGAGTCGATGAACTCGGTGAGGTCCTTGTTGAACAGGGTCTCCCGGGCCAGGGGAGTCAGGCGGCACTCGATGTACCGGGCGGCCGAGGCCTGGTCGCCGGTGAAGATGTTGCCGAAGTTCCCCTGCCGCTCGATGAGATAGCCCTTGTTGGCCAGGTTGACCAGGGCGGCGAAGATGGACTGGTCGCCGTGCGGGTGCAGCTTCATGGTCTCGCCGACCACGTTGGCCACCTTGTGGAAGCGGCCGTCGTCCATGTTGTGCAGGGTCTGCAGGATGCGGCGCTGGACCGGTTTCAGGCCGTCGTCCACGTCCGGGATGGCCCGTTCCCGGATCACGTAGGAGGTGTAATCGAGGAAATTGGTGTCAAAGAGGCGGTGCAGCCTGCCCCTGCCCTGCCGCTTGCTCTCGTCTTGGCCGGAAGTCATGGAAAGATCGTGTTCAGGTTGGTGATGACCAGGGGCGCTCCGCTCATACCGGCCTCAGGGTCAGGTGGTCCATGATGTACTGCTTACGCTCGGGCGTGTTCTTGCCCATGTAGAACCTGAGTACCCGGCTGACCTCGCTGAGCCGGTCGATGCGCACCTGCTTCAACCGCATGTCCGGGCCGATGAACTGCTTGAACTCGGGCGGCGATATCTCGCCCAGCCCCTTGAACCGGGTCACTTCCACGCCCCGGTCTGCCCGGGAGCGGCCCTTGAGCTCCCTGATCGCCTCGGCCATCTCGTCGTCCGAGTAGCAGTAGCGGGTGGTCTTCTTGTTGCGGACCCGGTAGATGGGCGTCTCCAGGATGTAGACATGGCCCAGCTTGACCAGGGGCTCGAAATAGTGGAGAAAAAAGGTGAGCAGCAGGTTGCGGATATGCAGGCCGTCCACGTCCGCGTCCGTGGCCAGGATGACCTTGTCAAAGCGAAGGTTGGAGATGGACTCCTCGATGTCCAGGGCCCGCATCAGGGAATACATCTCCTCGTTCTTGTAGAGCAGGTCGAGCCGGTGGCCGAGCACGTTTAAGGGCTTGCCCTTGAGCGAGAACACCGCCTGGGTCATGGGATCGCGGGAAGAGACGATGGAGCCGGCCGCCGACTGGCCCTCGGTGATGAAGACCATGTTCTCACGGCCGTCCCTGGAGGGCTTCCTGCGGGAGGGGTGGTACTTGCAGTCCTTGAGCTGCGGGATCTTGAGCGCCACCTTCCTGGCCTTGACCTTGGCCTCGCGGCGCACCGACTGCAGCTCGCGGCGGACCCGCTCGTTGCGCTGCACCTTGTCCATGAGGATCTCGGCCGTATCGGGAAACTTGTAGAGATGGGTGGACACAGCCTCACGCACTGCATTAACTATCCATGCCCTTATCTCCGTATTCCCGAGCTTATTCTTTGTCTGTGACTCAAAGACCGGCTCCTGGACCTTGACCGCCAGGGTGCCGACGATCCCGTCGCGCACATCCTTGCCCGTGTACTTCTTGCCCGAGAACTCGTTGACGCCCTTGAGGATCCCTTCCCGGAAGGCGGAGAGATGGGTGCCGCCCTCGCTGGTATAGGTGCCGTTGACAAAGGAGAAATAGGAGTCACCGTATTCATCGGTGTGGGTGAAGGCGAATTCCAGCGTCTTGTCGGAGAG
>DRKH01000259.1 GCA_011051825.1 Desulfobulbus sp. | reverse complement strand
GTCCGCAAGTGACCGGAGGACCTTGGAGCAGATCGGAATTTTCATTCTTCATTGTGCCCGGTGCGCCGGGAGAAACCAAGCAGCACCGCAGAGCGGTACTGCAAGAGTATTCTTGTTATACCGCTCTGCGGTGTAACAGATTAATTTTTGGTTTCAAAACAAGGTTGCCCGCCCGCTCTGCGGGTAAATAAGGCTCCTTGGGGCAGACCGGAATGCCTTGCATTCATGACGTTTCCAGGTCTTTCTCGGCGGTCTTTGTAAAATATGCGGGCTAGTTGTTCTGCGCGGCTGTGCTGTTGCCATCGACCATTTCTGCAGGGGCAACATAGTCAATGGGTTCTGCGCCGACGGCCCTTCTGAGATGATCACCGGCCTGCCACCAGCGGGTCAGGGCCAGGGCACTGTCCGAACGAGCTCCGGCGAGGGCGGCCTCGGCATCAACCAGGTCTGCGGCCGAAATTCGTCCTTCCGCAAAACGGTCGGTCTGTATCGAGGCGGTTTCCCGGGCTGCAGCAACCGAAGCCACTGTTGCCCGGTAACTGGTTTCCGCAGCAGCAAGATCCGCCTTTGCCGCCACAAATTCAGCTCTTGCCTGATTCCGGGTCACATCCAGCTCATGGCGGACAACTGTCCTCCCGGCCTCGGCTCGACTGACCGCTGCCCTGCGACCGCCGCCGTCCCACAGCGGGACCTGAACCTGAACAAACAGGGCCCAGGTATTGTCGCCATCACCGTCAAAACCCTGGTTCTGCAACCATGAACCGTTTACATTCAGATCCGGCAGTCGCCGGGCAAAGGCGGCATCAACTTCGGCTTTCGCTGCATCTCCGCTCGACTGCAAGGCCCTGATATCCGGACGGCCGGTTACATCCTCATTCACATTGGCAGCTTCAGTCGGCGGTCCGGGTACAGGCTGGACCGGGTCGGCAAACGAGGCGGTGCCCATGAGTGCGGCAATCCGGGCCCTGATTCCCTGTTCCTGGCCGCGCAGTCCGGCCAGCTTTCCCTTGACCGCTTCCAGATCGGCAACGAGGCGTAATTTTTCAACCGGCGCGGTGCGACCGGCGGCAATGGAAACAGTTGCGACCTGGATATGGGTCTGCAGGGCCTCGATCTGTTTTTCCAGCGCCTTTTCCAGCGCCTTGACGCCTTCCAGGCTGTGGTACAGATCTGCGGCACTGTGCAGCACCTGCAGCCTGACATTGTCTTCACGGGCCAGGGCCGCTTCCAGTTCCCTGTCGGCCGCCCGGACCTGGGCGGTGATGCGCCCATTTATGTCCAGTGGAATCCGACCGGTAATACCGTAGCCTATCTGGTTGTCGTCAAAGAGTTCCGGCTTCATGGTCACCGGATAGGAGATAGGATTGATCATCCTGCCCTCATTGTAGTTACTGTTTTTTACCATGGCGTCAACTTCACCCCAGTAACTGCTTCTCGCCTGCCTGGCTGCCGCCTGTTGCATGGCTGTCCTGGAATGGGCAGCCTTCAATGCCGGAGTGTTTTTCTCAACCTGCCGGAGAATATCGCCCAGCCCCCGGGCCTGGCCGGCAGTTACGGTACACAGCATGATTACGACGGCTGCCGTGAGAGATCGAATCCCTGGTAATGAACAAATCATTTGATGTTTCACCTCATGCAAATTCGTGCGCTGATGCCGGGATGGCTTCAGCTGATCCATTCTTCCACTTCAGCCTGTTGCGGGGGACGGCCGACGCATTTGACATCACCGTCAATCACCACTGCCGGGGTTGAAAATATCCCCATCTTGGCGATCTCTTGAAAGTCGGTCACTTTGGTGATGGTGGCTTCCACACCCTTGGCGGCAACGGCTGCCTCAACAACCTTCTGCGCCTGTTCGCAGGACGCACAACCTGGTCCGCACACTTTGATTTCCATGGGTTTCTCCTTTAATTTTATTATGTTATAATCCAGAGGACAGATTGATATTCACAGCGATAGCCATTGATTGTGATCTTGTTGGTAGTTACAGGGATAACATCGCTTATTCAGACAATTCTTTCGGATTGGCAGCGGGTACTTGATGCTCCCAACTGTACGATGTTTCCAGTGCTCTAAGCGATGGTATCCCTCTTAAGAATTTCTCTTTTAGATAATCATATTAAACAGAAAACCGGTAAACAGAATACCGGTGCCGACCACTCCAATAAAGACGGCGATCAGTTTTGGTTTAAGCACCTTACGCAGGATGACCATCTCGGGCAGGGACAGGGCGATAACGCTCATCATGAACGCCAAAACCGTACCCAGGGCCGCACCTTTGCCCAGCAGTGCCTCAACCACCGGCACGATCCCTGCCGCATTGGAGTACATGGGGATGCCGACCACAACCGCGGCCGGAACCGACCACCAGGCATCCTTGCCCATGATGGAGGCCATAAAGGTTTCAGGCACGTAACCGTGAATCAGCGCGCCGACAGCGATACCGGCAACCACATAGATCCAGACCTTACCGACGATGTCACGGACCGCCTCTTTCCCACGATCGACCCGGTCGGCCCAGGTCAGTTTTTCCTCAATCACCACCGCTTCCGCCATTCGCAGTTCCTGAACCCAGTCTTCGATCCAGTGTTCGAGCTTGAAGCGGCCGATCACCCAGCCGGCAATCATGGCGATAAGCAGGCCGGTTCCAAGATATAAGGCGGCCACCTTCCAGCCGAGCAGACCGTAGAGAAGCACCAGGGCAATTTCGTTGACCATGGGTGCTGCAATCAGAAAGGAGAAGGTGACGCCAAGGGGAATACCGGCTTGAACAAAGCCGAGAAACAACGGCACTGCCGAGCAGGAACAGAACGGGGTGACAATCCCAAGCAGGGCGGCCATCACATTACCGGCACTTTCCCGTTTTCCGGCCAGGTATTTTCGGGTCCGTTCCTGGGTGAAAAAAGAACGCAGCATGCCGATGATAAAAACAATCAGGGTCAGCAGCATCATGACCTTGGGGGTGTCATAGACAAAAAACTGGATCGATTCGCCGAGATGACTGCCCTGTTCAAGGCCCAGCAGGGAATAGGAAAAAAAGTGAGAAAACGGTTCCAGTTGTTTATACACCACATACCAGAGGGCCAAACCGACCAGGCCGAAAAAAACGGCCTTGCCCTTTTTGATCTCTTTTTTTTGTGCTTCGTTCTCTGGAGCGGCTTGGGGTTTTGTACAGCCGCAGCCGACAGGTTGAATCGGTTCCATGAGTTTTCCTTTAGTTTTGTAACTATTCAGGTAGGGGCAGAGAACTAGCCCAACCACCACCTGTAACTGTTTAGGAGTGCTCCATATCTGTGCAGTCAGGCCTGTGAACTATAGTGATTCCTATGTGAATCAGGCCTGACCGTGCAGAGATGGGGTGCTC
>DRKH01000258.1 GCA_011051825.1 Desulfobulbus sp. | reverse complement strand
TCAAAAGGAAGTCGACATTACCCGGTCTGATTATCTACCGCAGCTTTCCTTTGAGGCTGAATATGATCCGACCCGAACCTATGTTTTTCCAGCCAATGGTATCTTTAATACCCGGGACGATGACGGTTGGCAGATGGGTGTAACGCTTAAACAGAAAATATGGGATTTCTCCCGAACCAGTTCCCTCATCAAGGCCCAGGAAACCCAGCAGGAAATTGCCGGATTATCCCTTCAGGATGCAAAGGCTCTGCTCGCCTATAAGGTCAAACTTCAATATGAACTGGTCCTTGTGCAGCAAAAGGCTATAGATGTCAGGAGACATGATTTTCAAGTAAAAGAAGCCCTGTATAAACAGGCACGGGCTTTTGTCGATCAGGGCCTTAAAACGAGTGCGGATGCAACACGTTTTTTATCCTCGACCTCTATTGCAAAAGACAACCTCGCAATAGCGGAGTCAAATTTTTCAAAAGCAGGAATGGTACTCTCCCTGTACATCGGAGAACCCATCCCGCAAAACATTACCTTGGAAAATCCCGGAATCAAGACCGTGGTAGATGGAGTTGATGAAAAATCAGTACTCGAGAATTCGCCGGTACTGCAAGGGATTGAGAAAAAGATCAAAAAAAATGAATTCCTCTATCAGGCAACAAAAGCTTCACACTATGGTTCCATTGATGCCCTGGCCTCGTACTCGCATATAGACACCCTTAATTCCTATGATTCGACCCTCGTCGGCGTAATGCTCAGCATTCCACTGTATACCGGCGGCCGGCTTTCGGCCCGGGAGGAACAGGCTTTCATCGACAAACAAAGCGCCGGCAGCGAATATGACGCAAAGGTGTTGGAACTGAAGCAGGAATTCAGGACCTTACTCTCCGACCTGAAACGATATCAGCACACCATCAAGGCAAAAAACGTACAGTACAAGTCCGCCAGGCAGACCGAAGAGGTCATGAAAGGACGTTATCGGGAGGGACTTGCGACCTATATTGAGGTTCTGGACGCAACGGCCGTGAAACTGGATGCCCAACTCGGGCTTCTCCAGGCCACCTACGACAGAAGCCGCACAATTCATCGATTAGAATATTTACAAGGAAAAACCATATGAAACCGGTTATCAAATATCTCCTGACTGTTGTCGTCATCGCAGCCCTTGGACTGGTTGTTTACGTTAAGGTCTTTGTCCCAAAGCATACATTTTCAATTGTCCACCCGGTTGCCGGTCAACTCAACGTTACCGTTCAGGGTATTGGTAATGTCAATGCACTTAATATCTATTCCATTACAGCGCAGACAGGAGGGAAGATTCTCCAAATTTTAACCGATGAAGGACGATGGGTCAAAAAGGGGGATCTGTTAATTGTCATGGATGGCGTGGATCTACCCGAGCAGCTTGAAAGAGTGCAAGCTGATCTGCATAAGGCTGAATACGAGGTAAAGGCCCTGCAGGGTGATTTGAGAAATCAGGAAGCGCAGAGAACTCTTCTGCAGATAACTTTTAGTCGTTATAAAAAACTCTACAAACAGGGGTTTGTAGCCCAGGCTGAATATGATAAAGCCATCGCTGATTTGCAGGGTATTCGGGCCGCCATTAAAGCAACGGGATCAAGAATTAAATCTTCTCAATCTGCTGTCATGGCAGCATCAAAAAATGTTGATGCTCTGCAGGAAAAAATAGATCGTTTACGAGTGTATTCTCCAACAGCTGGCTATGTAATTACAAAAGAGGCAGAGGTCGGCCAATACGTGCAACCGTCATCAACAATTTTGAAAATTGTCGACCCTGCATCATTATGGGTTGAGGTGAAACTTGATGAACGGATAAGCGCACAGGTCAAACCATCTCAGGAAGCACGCATTATCCTCCGTTCGCAACCTGACAGGACATATAAGGGCGTGGTCAAAAGAATTGACGCCATGACGGACCCCGTCACCCTTGAGCGCACAGTCAATGTTGCCTTCAAGACGCTGCCGGAACCGTTTTTTATCAATGAACAGGCCAGGGTTGTCATTGAAGTGAACAGATATGATCATGTCACCAAGATCCCTCTCACAACAGTGGTGCAGAAAAATGGCAAAACAGGTGTGTGGGTGGTCAAAAATGAGCGGGCTCATTTTTTACCTGTGGATACAATAGCCGTTAATGAGACCGAAATGGCAATTACACATGGTGATCTTGAACTGTCAATTGTCCTGCCGGACCGACATAAAAAATCTCTCAATGAAGGCATGAGGATTTTTCAATGATTCATCTTGCCAAAGAAGATGTTCGCCATACCCTTGGCAAGTTTATTGTAACTGCCATGGGGGTGGGCATGCTGCTTGGCATCGTCCTGATTATGATGGGGGTCTATCGGGGCATGATTGTCGATGCCGAGGTACTGCTCAATGATATAAATGTTGATCTGTGGATTGTCCAGCAAGGAACCCTGGGACCATTTGCAGAAGCATCCCGGGTTCATGATGATCTCCAGTATACGATGCAATCCGTCCGGGGAATTGCCAAGAGCAGCATCATAACATTCCAAAACATGCAATTACCAAAGAAACAGGGGAAAATACGTGTTTTTGCCGTTGGTTACGATGTTTTTTCGACAATCAACCCGATTAATCCGGAAAGATTGATCAGCGGCCGCGCCCTGAAAACCGATCATTATGAAATCGTTGTAACCGATAAAACAGGGTTTTCCCTTGGTGATAAGGTACGGCTCGGCCGCAACATGTATACTGTTGTCGGTATAACCCACGGCACCGTCTCTTCGGGTGGGGACCTCCTGATCTTTATCAGTATCAAGGATGCACAGGAGCTGCAGTTTTCTTATTCAAACAAACGGATTCAGACCGATAGAGCGCG
>DRKH01000257.1 GCA_011051825.1 Desulfobulbus sp. | reverse complement strand
TTTGCCGAATACGAAAAACAGATCAATGACGGCCATATTACCATCGGTTATGAAAATCCTCTGGTCTATGTAAATGTCAGCGCAGTTCATGAGGTTTTGGCCACGGCGATCAAAGGGCAGGGGGGAGACAAATTTCGGGGGATTATTATTGTTCGCCCGGATTCCGGGATTAAAAGTATTGCCGATCTTAAGGACAGACAGATAATGATTGTCGGTAAGACCTCGGCAGGCGGTTATCTGTCCCAGAAACTCTCCCTTCAAAAGCAGGGGATATCCCTTTCCGGTAAGAATATGTTGGAAGCGGCGGACAATCGCCAGGAGAATGTTATCATTGCAGTCAGTATCGGTGATGTCGATGCAGGGTTTATCCGCGAATCGGCACTCCATAAAGCGGATAAATATATTGTACCCGGATCGGTAAAGGTACTTACCCCCACGGCATGGTTGCCGAACTGGGCCTTTTCGGTTAACCGCAAGATGGCAAAGGGGCGGAAAAAGGCCCTGCTCAATGCCCTGCTTGCCCTTAAAAAAGACGGGCCTGTCCTCAAGTCGATGGGGCTCTCTGGTTTTAAAGCCGCAAGTGACGGCGATTATGACATTATGCGCAAGCTTGTTCTCCAGTAATGAACTGGAAGACAGGTCTTGACAACCTGATATTGTAAAGAACACACCAATAAGGAGCGGTACAGATGCTCATTCCTCTGGAGCAGCCATACCTGCAAGGGCTCAACAGCTATTACCTGAAAATAGATAAATTTGTTGAACATCTTCAAGGAGAAATAGGCTCGGGTTGCCTCTATTTTAAATCGTCTTCCCAGGAAATTCTCATCTATTTTGATGAGCAGGAAATTCTTCGCGGTGTTGTCCAGGATAATGGTGCCCATGCCCAGGTCTCACCAACACTGGAACCGGTTTTTAACGCGCTGAAGTATAAAAACTTTCGGGTTACGGTCTATCAACTCGATCCTAACGCAATTTTTTTCTGGGGTCAGATGCCGCAGTTCCAGCGCGCAAAAAAAGAACTCCAATCCTCGGACATTCAGTTGCCGGATCTGATCTTCCGATTAAAACAAAAGAACTTTTCCGGCTTCGTCCATGTACGGTTTGCTGAGAAAGAAGATGGGGCCCTGCTCTTTTTTCACAAGGGCCAGCGTGTCGGCGGATCCTACACCTGGGGACAGGGGGGATTGGACTCCACCGACAAAGCCTATAATAATCTGCTCAAGGAACTGCAGAAAAACAGGGCGGCTTTTGCCATAGGTCACTTTATTCCGGAAAAGCAGGGCGAATCCGATTCGAAACAGGGGGAAACTTCAAATCAGTCTTCAAACGGCCCGGTATTTTTTTCCAATCTCGACATGGCTCTGGAAGAATTTTTAGGCCATTATAGCCAACTGTTACGAAAAAAAACGAAATCGGACTCGACTATTTTACTGAAACAGCAGTTTGTTGAAAAAATGGATGAGTACCCATTCCTTGATCCGTTTAAGGCCATGTTTGACTATGCCGACGGCAGGGTCAGCTTTTCCAGTGATGCACCCCGTGAAAAGATAGCCGCTGCGATTGTCGACTGCGCCTGGAATGTGGTTGTTGAGAACAGGCTGGAGAAGAAGTTCAGGGCAGTACTAAAAAAATGGGATTACAAGTCCGCCCTTGAAGAACGGGGTATTGTTGTCGAGCGCTGACTGAACCGTATCCTGCTTGAAAAAGGGATTCAACTCTTTATGTTGCAGGCTGTTTTTTTCCTGCCAGCTGTCCGCAGGCCGCCGAGATATCAGCACCTCTGCTCTGACGAATAAAGACCGTAAAACCGTTATCTCTGAGGATTTTCTGAAAGGCCAGCACCCGGTCCCTGCCCGGACTCCTGTAATCGGAGCCCTCGGCTTCATTCATGGACAGCAGATTGATCTTGCAGGGGATATCCCGTAACAGTCTGGTCAGTTGCATGGCCTGGTCGTCGCTGTCATTGATTCCCTCAAGCATGGTGTATTCAAACATGATCCGTTGTCTTTTTTTGTGGGGAAATTTTTTACAACCCTCCATTAACTCGGCCAGGGGATAGCGATTATTGACCGGCATGATTCTACTCCGGGTTTCGTCATCGGTTGCATGCAGGGATATCGCCAGATTTACGCTGGTTTTTTCACCAAGGGTAATCATCTGCGGAACCAGACCGCAGGTGGAAACGGTTATCCGCCTGCTTGCAAAATCAAGGCCCCGCTGTTCGGTAAGCAGAGAGATGGCATCGATCAGATTATCCAGGTTGGCCAGGGGCTCACCCATTCCCATGAAGACTATATTGGTCAGCCGCGGTTTGCCGGCGGCGATGAGATAATCGCGTACGGCGCAGACCTGGTTGACGATTTCAGCCGTGGTCAAGTTCCGGAAAAAACCCATGGCCCCGGTGAGACAGAACTTGCACCCCATGGCGCAGCCAACCTGTGAAGAAACGCAGAGTGTGCTTCGATCCTCTTCCGGAATCATCACCGATTCGATCATTTGACCGTCTTTAAGAAAGAAACCGAACTTAACAGTGCCGTCAAAAGAGACTTCTGTGATCGGATCCTCAAACCGGCTGATAAAGGCATGCTCTGGCAGGAGGGCACGGAAGCTTTTGGCCAGATCGGTCATCTCGTCAAATTCGGTAATTCCCGGTCGATAGATCCAGGCCAGAATCTGGCGTCCACGGAAAGACGGCTGGCCCAGGGATTCTATAAAGGTAATCAGCTGTTCCCGGGGGAGGTTTTTCAGGTCGGTTGTTGTGTTGGTTTCTAACATATGTACTCTTCGGGCTGTATCATAGCGCCCGCTGGTTTTCTGTTTTAAGTGGCATTGTTCCTGCAGCGGCCTGATCAATGAGAGTGAGGAACTTGTTTTTATCTCTTGGCAGGCGACCGTCAAGGCTGAAGTAATTTGAGGCATGATTTGCCTGAAATTGGGCCCGAATTCCGTCAAGACCCGCAACCAGGGCGCGGAGTTCGCCAAAAAGTTCTTCTCTTGCGGGCATGATGAAGCGGCCTGTCCTGGATTCTTCGGCCAGTTCAGTATTGCCCATAAGCATCAGGGTGAGTATTGCAATCTGGGACGGCTGCATTGCACGGAGAAGTTCGGCCGTGGCTGCGGCATGGGCCATTGAAAATTTTTTTCCACCCAGGCCGAGCAGGCAGCTGACGGACAGAAAGAGACCCGCTCTGCGAACACGTCGGCCCGCCTTGATCATTTCCGCTGCCGTTGCCCCTTTTTTTACCGCTGCCAGGGTTGGGTCATGGCCGCTTTCAAGCCCCATGTAAATCCGGCCCAAACCGAGTTTTTTTAGTTCCTCAAGCTGCTCACCTGATCGGGCCAGAATGTCACGACAGTTTGCATACAGGCTGATCCGTCGCACCCAGGGCAACTGCCGGTAAATGGTTTTGAACAGCAGCACCATCTGCTGATGAGGGATGACCAGAGCATCGCCATCGGCTAGAAAAACCGTTTTCTGGTGTTTGCAATAGCGGGCTGCAAAGGCAAGGTCCCGGTCTATTTCGGGCTGTTTTTTTATCCTGAACTGCTTGTCCCGATAGGCACCGCAGAACGTACAACGGTTATGGGAACAGCCGACGGTCACCTGCAGGATAATCGAATTCCACTCGCTTGGCGGCCGAATGACTGTTCCTTCGTAGTGCATTTTTTTTATTATTTTTTTTATTTTTCAGCATGGCGTTGCGGTCAGCGACAGGCAATGAAATCCTGAGAACACGAACCCGGCTCACCGATGTTCATGGCGAGTGGAATTCTGTCCGTCTCTCCATGGTTGGTAAGTGAAGGGGTACTGCATTTTCGCACGGGCACGACAGCCTGGACGAAACAACAGCACCTCTGCTCACGTACAAGTTCAGGGCAGCTGAAACCACATGGTTACAAATCCTGTGATCAGGTACGATGCCACGGTTGGGCAGGTATCCGAATCAGCCGTTCTTCTTAGCAAAATCCGCCATGAAATCGACCAGTTTTTGCACCCCTTCCTCGGGAAAAGCATTGTAGATCGAGGCCCGGCATCCACCGATGGAGCGGTGTCCTTTGAGGCCGTCAAAACCGACCGCTGCCGCCTCTCCAATAAACTGTGCTTCCAGCTCAGGGGTCGGCAGATTGAAGGAGATGTTCATCAGGGACCGGGATTCCCTTTCCGCATGACCACGATAAAAGTCGGTGGCATCAATGGCATCATAGAGGGTACCGGCCTTGCGCCGGTTGATTTTTTCCATGGCTGCAACCCCGCCCTGTTCTTTGAGCCAGTGCATTACCCGGCCCACACAGTAGATCGAAAAACAGGGCGGGGTGTTGAACATGGAGTCCTTGTCGGCATGGGTTTTATACTGCAGCATGGTGGGAACAGTTTCTGCAACTCGATCCAGAAGATCCTCTCGGATAATGACAACGGTCACACCTGCCGGTCCCATATTCTTCTGAGCCCCGGCGAAAATAATCCCGAACCTGCTCACATCCACGGGCCTGGACAGGATGTCGGACGACATATCGGCCACCAGCATGGTTTCCGTTTCAGGCATCTGCGCAAACTGGGTCCCGTAAATGGTGTTATTGGTGACAAAATATAAATATTCACTGTCCGGAGCCACCGAATATTCATCCTCGGTCGGTACCCTGTTGAAGGTCGTCTCTGCGCTGGAATAGGCAACGGTAATATCACCGAAGAGTTTTGCCTCCTTGATCGCCTTTTTCGACCAGGTGCCGGTGTTGAGATAGGTTGCCTTTTTACCAGGCCCGAGCAGGTTCATGGGCACCATGTAAAACTGCGAGGAGGCGCCGCCCTGAAGAAACAGGACCTTGTAGTTGTCGGGGACCTGTAGCAGTTCGCGAATCAGGGATTCGGTTTCCTGGGCCACCGCCATGAATTCTTTTGAGCGATGGCTGAGTTCAATCAACCCTATTCCCTTATCGTGAAAGTTGACGATATCTGCTGCGGCTTCCTGCAGCACCGGGAAGGGCAGGGTGGCGGGACCGGGGCTGAAATTATAAATTCTATCGGGCATGTTGTTCTCCTTGTTTATTGACTCGCTTAAAAAAAAACAGTTACAGTTTGTGCTATTGCATAAATCGTGTATCCATCTGAATAGTTAAAAAGTTCAATCCCCTATTGGTCGGCTCGTGTCTTTACCGAGTTGATTTTTAAACGAGCATCATCCTTGTTCAGCGGGTTCAATCTGTCGCAGTGCCTCATAGAGGACAATCCCGGCACTCATGGCAAGATTAAGGCTGCGAATGTTTGAATTTTGCATCGGAATGGTATAACAGCGCTCCTGGTACAGCGCAAGAATTTCTTCAGGCAGTCCTCTGGTCTCCCGTCCAAAGACAAGAAGGCTTTCGGAATGAAAAGGAGCCGTCGTATAGGAGCGTTTTGTTTTGGTGGTAAAGAAAAACAGGTTGCGTTCATCCTGGTGTTCAAGAAACTGCTCAAGGTTCTGCCAGTGATTTATCCGTACGTGCTGCCAGTAGTCCAGACCGGCCCTTTTCAGATGTTTGTCATCGGTACTGAAGCCCAATGGATGGATCAAATCAAGGGTTGTATTTGAGGCTCCGCAGAGCCGGGCAATGGATCCGGTGTTCGGCGGTATTTCGGGTTCAACCAGGACAATGTGCAGGGTATGTTCCATGAAATTATAATAAAGCTCCATGCCGGCCGGGCACAACAACAATGAAAACCAAAGGCGGAAAGACCCCCCGGTTATAATCACCGAAGGCGGCAGCCCGTCTCAGTGAGGCTGCCTGATCCCTACAGGTAGTACAGGCTCAGAGATGTGGTGCGCCGGAACAGGCATAATTATTTTGAAGAAAGGTTCTCAATAAAAGCCGAATTGAGTTGCAAAAATAGAAATACGTTTTACATTCAACCTTTCAGCTTTAGTACATCGCTTTACCATGAAAGACAAACCGACAACAGTTTTATCTTAAAAACAGAGTTATCTTAAAAACAGAACGTTTCCAGTTCCTGGTTTCGAGGTTAAAGTTTCCCGCCTTTGGCGGTGTTGTCTGTAAAAATATACAATATCAAGCAGGTTGAGCATGCCCTTGCCGGCGCTCCTGTCCATGGCCACGGATGTTGTTTCGGGTGATTTCCATCATTCGTTGTGGCTGTGAAGTTAAAAAAAATTGGTCCAGCCATGCTGGCTTCTCTGAAATTTAGAATCATCTGGTATCGGAAACATGGCGCTTATTGTGCAAAAATTTGGCGGAACCTCGGTTGGTTCCACAGAAAAAATCAAGGCGGTTGCCCGTCGGGTCATGGGCTATCAACAACAGGGCAACCAGATGGTCGTTGTTCTTTCGGCCATGTCCGGAGAAACCGACCGTTTAACCGGCTTTGCCCAGGACATCCAGGAAATTCCCAACCGTCGGGAAATGGATATGCTGCTGTCCACCGGGGAGCAGGTAACTATTGCTCTTTTTGCCATGGCTGTTAAAGCAGGCGGGTCCGATGCCGTATCGCTGCTTGGTGACCAGGTTGCCATTCGTACCGATGACATGCATACCAAGGCCAGGATCAGGAATATTGACACCGGACTGATTCAAAAGCATCTGGATGAAGGCAAGATTGTTACCATCGCCGGTTTTCAGGGGGTCACGGAAGAGGGCGATATCACTACCCTGGGTCGTGGAGGGTCGGATACCACGGCAGTTGCGCTTGCAGCCGCTTTGAATGCGGATGCCTGCGAAATTTTTACAGATGTTGACGGCGTCTATACCACGGATCCCAATATCTGTACAAAGGCGCGAAAAATTGACCGGATCAGTTATGATGAAATGCTCGAACTTGCAAGCCTTGGCGCCAAAGTTCTGGACATCAGATCAGTCGGTCTGGCCAAAAGGTATAATGTGCCGTTGCATGTGCGGTCAACTTTTTCTGAAAATGAGGGAACCTGGGTTGTTGAGGAGGATAAGATAATGGAATCCATGCTGGTCTCCGGTGTGACATATAATAAAAATGAAGCTCGAATAACCATTAAACATGTTCCGGATCAACCGGGTATTGCGGCAAAAATCTTTCTACCCGTCTCCGACGCCGGAATTCTTGTGGATATGATTATTCAAAATACCCGGGACTCTCACCTGACGGATATGACCTTTACAGTCATGCGCAGTGATTATGCGCGGGCAATGGAACTGCTAGAGAAGGTTGCCGATGAAATCGGTGCCGAATCGGTCAGCGGAGACAAGGACATCGCCAAGATCTCCATTGTCGGCGTAGGTATGCGCAACCACTCAGGTATCGCATCGACAATGTTTCACATCCTCGCAAAAGAAGGGGTGAATATGGAGATGGTGTCCACCTCGGAAATTAAGGTTTCCTGCGTTGTCGCAGAGAAATATACCGAACTTGCCGTACGGGCCCTGCATGATGCCTTTGCCTTGGACAAAGAGAACATGCCGGTAGAAGAAGAGTAAGAATAATGGCACAAACCATAGAGCTCTACGATACAACCCTGCGGGATGGCACCCAGGCTGAGAACTTCAACCTTTCCGTGGATGATAAGGTACGCGTAAGTAAACAGCTTGACAAGCTCGGCATAGATTTTATTGAAGGCGGCTGGCCCGGCTCCAATCCCATGGCAGTGGAATACTTTAAATCCATGCAGGATGTTGAGCTTAAACATGCAAAGCTGACTGCATTCGGCTCGACCAGGCATTTTAAAAATCCCCCGGAAAAAGATGCCAACCTGAAGGCACTGCTTGCCGCCAAAACTCCGGCCATTACCATTTTCGGTAAAAGCTGGGATATTCACGTCCACGATGCTCTGCAGATTGAGCTGGAAGACAACCTGCAGATCATAGAGGATTCACTGGCCTTCCTCCGGCCCAATGTGCAGCATCTGCTCTATGATGCCGAGCACTTTTTTGACGGTTTCAAGAATAACCGGGATTACTGTCTGGCAACACTTGGCAAGGCGGTTGCCGGTGGTGCCGAAACCCTGGTGCTCTGCGACACCAACGGCGGTACTTTGCCCCATGAAATTCCGTTGATCATGGAACGGGTCAAGCAGTTTCTCCAGGAGATCGGCAGCGATGTAAGGCTCGGTATCCATCCGCATAATGATTCGGAAACAGCTGTGGCCAATGCCTTGATGGGGGTCTCCCTGGGGGCGACCCAGGTCCAGGGTACCATTAACGGCTACGGTGAACGCTGCGGCAACGGCAATCTGACTTCGGTTATTCCCGCCCTTGTGTTCAAAATGGGGCTTGAATGCCAGGTCGGTAAAAATATTGACCAGCTCTATTCAACCTCCCGCCTGGTCGACGAGTTGGCTAACCTGCCGCATAATCGGTACCAGCCCTATGTTGGTGAATCCGCCTTTGCTCATAAGGGCGGCATTCACGTCAGTGCCGTGCAGCGCAACCCGATGACCTATGAGCATATTGAACCCGAAAAGGTCGGTAATATCAGAAGGGTTCTGATCTCCGACCAGGCCGGTCGGTCAAATGTGCTCCACAAGGCCAAAAAATACGGTCTGACCCTGGATCCCAACGATCCGCTCATGTCTTCCATCATCAACGAGCTTAAAGAGCTGGAAAACAAGGGCTACCAGTATGAAGCGGCTGAGGCCAGTTTTGAACTGTTGATGCGCAGGGCCCTCGGCCTGCAGCGTAAATTTTTCAAGCTGGAAGGGTTCAGGGTTATGAACCATAAATATCGAATGGATAAAACACCTTTTACCGAGGCAACCATCCGGCTGACCGTCGGCGGCAGTGA
>DRKH01000256.1 GCA_011051825.1 Desulfobulbus sp. | reverse complement strand
GCAGGCGGTTCAGCCAAACAGGGTCGGGATCGTTCGGTCCAGGCCATTCTTCCCCTGCGCGGCAAAATTATGAATGTGGAAAAGGCCCGCTTTGATAAAATTCTCGGTTCCGAGGAGATCAAACAGCTGATAGCCTCCCTTGGCACCGGCATCGGCCGGGAAGAGTTTGATATGGACAAGCTTCGTTATCACAAGGTCATCATAATGACCGATGCCGATGTTGACGGCGCCCATATCCGGACCCTGCTGCTGACCTTCTTTTACCGGCAGATGCTGCCGCTGATTGAAAACGGCTTTGTCTATATCGGCCAGCCGCCCCTGTATCGCCTGGGTCGGGGCAAAAAGGAAAAATACTTCATAGATGACGATGCGTTGAACACCTATCTCTATGATCAGGCCAGCCAATTTATCCATATCCGGCCGGGGAAAGGCGAAGATTTCAGCAAGGAAAACATGGTCGATATTCTTCAGAAGCTTTCCTATTTTGAGCGAATCACCGCCTATATGGAACGGTTGAATATCCCGGAACAAATGACGATTTTTCTGCTGGCCAACGATGTCCATTCCGCAGATCAGTTTGAAGATCAGGCTTTCCTTGAAAAGTTGATCGATCAACTCAAGGAGCTGCAGCCGACCATCGGAAATATTCGGCCCTGCCGCTGGCGGCCGAGCTGTTACGAGGTCGATATTGTCTTCCAGGGACAGTCCCATATGATGACGACCCTGGGCCCGAATATTCCTCTTATTACCGAATACAGACATGGGCTGGAAATCTATAACCAGATAAAAGACTACCTGGATGATACCTTTACCATTATCCGTACCAGCAGCAGCGGCCAGGAAAAAGAATATCCGGCCGCCGACTGGCACGAGCTGATTAAGGTTGTCCGGGAGGAAACCTTCAGGGGAAGTCATCTGCAGCGCTACAAAGGTCTGGGTGAAATGAATCCGGAACAGCTCTGGGATACGACCATGAATCCGGAGAACCGGACCCTGGTCCAGGTGAATATCGGTGATGCGGAAATGGCCGATGATATCTTTACCACCCTGATGGGGGATAAGGTTGAACCGCGTCGTGAATTCATCCAGAACCATGCTCTTGAGGTATCGGAACTCGATATCTGAGCCATGGAAACAGCAGCAGATGACAACTACATTTTTTATTTAAAAAAACAAGGATAACAGTTCAGTATGACAACTGAAACCGAAAATACCCAACCGGATTTTCCCACCATTACCATTGAGAAGGAACTGCGGAAATCCTATCTTGACTATGCCATGTCCGTCATTGTCGGTCGTGCCCTGCCCGACGTCAGAGATGGCCTCAAGCCCGTGCACAGAAGGGTGCTTTTTGCCATGCGTGAGCTTGGCAACACCTATAACCGTCCCTACATCAAATCGGCCCGTATCGTCGGTGACGTCATTGGTAAGTATCACCCCCACGGTGATACTGCGGCCTATGATACCCTGGTTCGTATGGCCCAGGATTTTTCCCTGCGCTATCCGCTGGTCGACGGCCAGGGTAACTTCGGTTCCATGGACGGTGATGCTCCGGCCGCCATGCGATATACCGAAGCGCGGATGACAAAGCTTGATCAGGACATCGTTGCCGACCTTGACAAGGAAACCGTTGACTTCATCCCCAACTACGACAACTCCCTGCAGGAACCATCGGTCCTGCCGTCAAAAATACCCAATATCCTGGTCAACGGTTCCGAAGGTATTGCGGTCGGGATGGCGACCAAGATTCCGCCCCATAACCTGAACGAGGTTATGGATGGCTTGATCGCCCTGATCGACGATAAGAATATAACCGTTCACCAATTGATGGAAATCATCACCGGACCCGACTTCCCCACCGGCGGTTATATCTGCGGCCGGGCTGGAATCCGCGAGGCCTATGAGACCGGACGCGGAGTGGTTATCATGCGTTCCCGCACCCATGTGGAAGAGCGGAAAAATGGTGGCGAATCCATTATTATTACGGAAATTCCCTATCAGCAGAACAAGGCAACTCTGGTCGAAAAAATTGCCCTGCTGATGAAGGAAAAACGAATCACCTCCATCTCCGAGGTTCGTGACGAATCCGATCGTCATGGTCTGCGTATTGTCCTGGAACTCAAAAAAGGTGAAATTCCCGATATCATCATCAACCAGCTGTACAAGATGACACCGCTGCAGAAGAGTTTCGGTATCATTCTGCTCTGTATTGTCAACAACAGGCCGGAAATTCTCAACCTCAAGCAGGTGCTTGAGCATTTCATCGTCCACCGCAAAACCGTTATCTACCGGCGCACGGCATTTGAGCTTCGCAAAGCCGAAGAAAAGGCCCATATCCTGGAAGGTCTTAAGATTGCCATTACCAATCTTGATGATGTAGTGGCCCTGATCAGGGCGGCGGCCAACCCGGCCGAGGCCAAAGCCGAGTTGATTCGTCGTTTTGAACTCAGCGAGATCCAGGCCCAGACCATTCTCGATATGCGTCTGCAGCGGTTGACCGGACTGGAACGGGACAAGATCGTCAAGGATTATGAAGAGATCCTTGAACGTATTGAATGGCTGAGAAGCGTTCTTGCCGACGATGCCCGGGTCATACAGATCGTCCGGGAAGAGTTTGAAAAGATCCGCGAGGATTACGGAGATGAACGGCGGACCGAGATTATCGACGCCCCGGATGAAATCCTGCCCGAGGATATGATAACCCCGGAAGAAATGGTGGTTACGGTCACCCATACCGGCTATATCAAGCGTAACCCTATCAGTCTGTATCGGGCCCAGCGGCGCGGCGGCAAAGGGGTTAAGGGCATGACCACGGTGGAAGACGACTTTGTCACCGATCTCCATATTGCCTCGACCCTGGACACCTTCCTCTTTTTCACCAATAAGGGCCGGGTGTTCTGGCGTCGGGTCTATGAGCTGCCGCTTGCCGGCAGGACTGCCCGCGGCAAGGCCATTGTCAACCTG
>DRKH01000255.1 GCA_011051825.1 Desulfobulbus sp. | reverse complement strand
ATTACGGCCTGGTCAGCTGTGGCCTCAAGGTTGATGGAGGCGGTCGTCGCTGTGCTGTCAATGCCGTCGCTGACATCATAGTGAACTGTAACTTCACCGTTGAAGTCCTGCCTGGGAGTAAAGGTGAAGGTTCCGTCGGTATTGGTGGTCAGGGTGCCCTGCTCCGGATCAACGGAAATATTTGTCACCGACAGGGTATCGTTTGTGTCAATGTCGCTGCTGTTGGCCAGCAGGTCGGCGGTGGAAAACGACTGCGAGCTGTCCTCGGTGCCGCCGGGCAAGGCAACGGCACCGGAGACGGTCGGGGTATCGTTGGTCCCGGTAACGGTGACCGTGGTTGTCGCTGTGCTGGTTCCGCCATGGCCGTCGGATATGGTGTAGGCTATTGCCGTTTCCTGGGTTTCGCCCTGTGCCAGATGGTCAAAATCGGAACCCGGATCAAATGTTATTGTCCCGTCATCATTAATGCCGACCATTCCCAGACCATCGTCAACCGAGACCTCGGTGATGTGGAGCGGGTCGCCGTCTGCATCTGAATCATTTGCCAGCACGTCAATGACAACAGCTGAGTTCTCCCCTGTTGCCGCCGCGTCATCGGTTGCCAGTGGTGCATGGTTTACAGGTTCGTCCGCCTGTGCAGGTCCATCCGTCGGCCCGGATTGCCCGGTAGTGGTGTCGGATTGTGTTGTAGCCGGGCCTGGTGTTTGACTGTTCTTTGTCCCGGTAGCTGCTGCCTGAGGCGGGGTATTGAAAGCGTCTTCCCCGGCTGCCCCATCCTGAGAATATGGTGTGTCTCCCGTGTTGACATGCTGTATGTCAGGGCTCTTAGTCGATAGAGGTGCCGTGTTGCCGCCGGACAAGGCCTCGGCTGAAGGTAACGGCCCTGTTTTGTCAACAGAGGAATGAGATCGGGATGTGGCCGGTTCATCTGTTGTCTGGTAGGTGTGGTCGGAGTCGTCATGATCGGCAAAGACCGTTGTTGAAAATTCATCGTTGGAATGGTCCGGATTCATCTCCTGTTGAGGAGCAGTTTCCCGCAGGTTGTCACGCTCGGTTTCGGTGCCGTAATGCAGGTTGCCGATGGACGCCTCGTCGTCGGTTTCCCGCCGTTCGGTCTGCCACTGTTTGGCTTTCAGCTCGTTCTGATTGTTTTCTTCGGCGGGAAGGTCAAACCAGTTGTCCCGGAGGGGTGCATTCTGCGTGGTGGTGTTCTTTGCTGCCATCCTTGGCCTCATCTGGAGGAGTTGTCTGCGGTTTCGATCACAAAAAAGCCGGATTGCCCCTGTCGGTTCGGCAACCCGGCTGTCCCGTCTCATGGACCCGTGGCTTTCCGTCCCCACCTCACGATGGGTTTGGCTTTATTCAAGGTGTTCGGGAATATCCGCTATCGATCTTGCAAAAGATGCGCCTGTTTGATGACGAAAGATATATTGATTTTAAATCAATATATTATGGGGTTGTCCTTTGTGAGGCCGCGATGGATGTGAGCGTGAATGTAATTCGAATTACATCGGGAGGGTAGCGTCGTAATGACGATTTTGTATCACGTGCTCCCCTGGAGGGGTAGAGAGACGATTCTCAGAGATTATCCCCAGTAATCATCGATTTCCGTTTCCGCCGTCTGGATATCCATTACCGCCGTGACCTGATTTCCCTGTTCATTATAGACCAGTCGGTCAAAGGCTATCATGTTGGCCATGGCAATACCGCGGCCATGGTTGTGCGACGCCCGTGAGGGGTCGAATTCAAGAAAGGATTTCCAGTTAAAGCCCTGACCCTGGTCGGTGACCTGGAGGTAGTAAGTGCCCTGTTTCTTTTCAAATATTACCGTGACCTCTTTGTCCAGAAATTCGGGAAGCTGTAATCTGCGGGCAACTTCTTCCCGCCAGGAGTTGTTTTCCATTAATTCGGTTTTCTCCTCATAGCTTATGGAGAGGTTCCCGTGTTCGACTGCGTTGATCAACAGCTCCGATATGCCGGTCAGGGCCCGGTCGGGGTCCGGAAAACAGTTGGCAAGAAAGGAGGCCAGACTTTCCGCCTCATCAAGGGTTCTGCAGCTGCCCTTCAGGACCTGAATGAGTCCGAAGCTCATCCGGTGGCGATGCATCTCCGCCCGGAGTACCTTGCGCTGCTCAACCTCTTTTATTGCCGAGGAGACGACGGAGAGCAGAGTTTTACGTTCGATGGGTTTGGTCAGGTAATAAAACACACCGGCCTTGATCCCTTCGCTGATCTGTTCGGGTTTGTCGGCCGCCGTCTGCATGACGATCGGAATATGCTTGAGCTCCCTGTCGGTCTGGATCTGTCTGGTGACTTCCATCCCGTCCATCTCCGGCATCATCCGGTCCAGAAGGATAACGTCAAAGCCCTCTTCGTGATTTCGGAGCTCGGTCATGGCCTCCAGGCCGTTGGTCGCCCGGGTGATCTCGTAGCCTTCCTGTTCCAGAATGGAGGCCAAAAGATGCAGGGCCGTTGGATTGTCGTCAACAACCAGGATTGCATGTTTCCTGATCTGGACGCCCTGGGAGGATGTGGAGATGTTTGATGTTATCATGTATACCTCAATAGATTTCTAGTAACTATTCAGGTAGGGGCAGAGAACTAGCCCTACCACAACATGTAACTGTTCAGGAGTGCTCCATATCTGTGCAGTCAGGCCTGTGAACTATAGTGATTCCTATGTGAATCAGGCCTGACCGTGCAGAGATGGGGTGCTCCTGAACAGTTACGATTTCTAAACATGTGTTGTGCACTCTGTTATCGCTCGCTGAACGCTGAATTCAGGGCCTTGTGGATGGGTTTGAGGAAATAGGCCAACAGACTTTTTTGACCGGTAATAATATCAGCGTTGACGATCATTCCCGGAAGAACAAGGTTTTGGCCGGGATCCTTGCCGACATAGTTCTGTTCCAGGGTGACTACGCCCTTATAAAAGGTCTGGCCCCGCTTATTGGCAAAGGTTGTTGCCGAGAGGCCGGCTACGGTCCCGTTTATGGCACCGTAACGGGAAAAATCATAGGAGGTTATTTTGATGATGACAGGAAACCCTACCTTGATGTGACCGATATCATTTGGTGATATTTTGACCTCGGCAAAAAGTTCGCTGTTGGCGGGGACAATTTCCATCAGTTTTCTGCCCGGAGCAATTATACCGCCTATGGTATGCACTTCAAGCCCTTTAACCACCCCGTCCACCGGAGAGCGGATAGCCAGCCGTTCAATCCGTTGACTGAGTTTTTCCTTTATTTCCAGGGCGTCCGCCCGTTCACTTTCGAGGATGCCAAGCTGCTGCAGGGCTTTGTCCCGGGCCTTGGTGACCTGCGACTGCAGGCGCCATTCGTATTCACTGATGGCATCCCGGGCCTGGATTATCTTTATCCTTAAGCCGGCGACCTGCCCCTGCTGCTCAGTCATTTCCCGGACAACGGCCAGATAGGTGGTTTCTGCAACCAGCCGTTCCTTATACAGTTTATCCTGGGTTGCAAAAGCGGTTTCTGCGATCTTCAGCGTTTTCTCCGCTGTTGCCAGTTCATGGGTGAGCAGTCGTACCTGTTCTTTTTTTTGAACCAGCTGTTGGTTCAGAATTGCCTGTTCGCGTTGCTGGGAGTCCAGCATTCCGGCAAGAATTTCTTTTTCCGGTGAGTTATCATCCTTGTACTGGCTGCAGAGGCGATAAAATGCACTGCGGTCGCCGCTGATAAATGCCCGCAGTCTGGCCGCCCGCAGGTCAAGAAGACGCAGTTTGGTGGCGACCCGTTCAAAGTCGCTGCGAATGCTCTCGCCCCTCAGCCGCAGGAGAACCTGTCCTTTTTTTACCGCCTCATCGTCCCGAACCAGAATTTCTTCAACGGTGCCGCCTTCCAGGTGCTGGATGGATTGCACATAGGCGGAAGGGATAATTTCTCCACTGGTGCGTGCCATTTCCTTTATCTGGGTGAGAGCGGCCCAGCTCACGAATATAAAAAAGGCCAGGCAGATGATCAACATGGTGGTGCGGATGAGGTACGGCGTCCGTGCCTCCTCAAGCATGACCGATTGTGAAAGAATCCGCAGTTGTTCGGTTGTATCTCTGTTCTTGCGCGCCATGGCGTTTAGGTACCAGGTATT
>DRKH01000254.1 GCA_011051825.1 Desulfobulbus sp. | reverse complement strand
TGGTAACTGCAACCGCAGCACAGAGGGAATACCTGGGGATGGCGACGTTTTTTTCTGGTATCTTTGAATCATTCATGCTAGCTCTGTTTAATGTCCAGACGCCCTCGAGTAATTGTCCCCGATATTCCTTCCCATGTGCTCCGGCAAGGAAAAAACCGCTTATCCTGTTTTGGTGCTGAAAAGGATTCTCCCCTGATGACAACCCTCCTTGCCGTATCAGCCTGTTTACTCTGGTCAACGGCATTTGTCGGGGTCAAGGTCGGGCTGCGTTATTCCGGGCCCTTTTCCTTTGCCGGTCTGCGATTCATGCTGGCCGGCCTACTGCTGATTCCCTTCTGGTGGAACCGGCGGCCGGGTATTGCGGAGATCCGGGCCCATTGGCGGGTGATTGTGCTGGTCGGTTTTTTCCAGACCTTTTTCATGTATGGTCTGTTTTATCTCGCCATGACCATGGTTTCCGGAGCCATTGCCGCCATTTTGATCGGAATTTCACCTTTAACCGCTGCTGTGGTAGCTCATTATTCCATGACCGACGACAGCATGAGCCTGCCCAAATCAGTCAGCCTTCTGCTCGGGATGGCCGGGGTTGTCATCCTCAGCGTCAGTCGTCTGCCTTGGGCTTCACCGACCGGGTTTAGCGAGTTTGTCGGTATAATGCTGCTCTTTCTCTGTACAATTTCCAGTGCGCTCGGCAATGTGCTGGTTGCCAGGGAACAGAGTGATATGAACCCCGTTTTCCTCAACTCTCTACAGATTTTTCTCGGCGGTTTCTTTTTGTTTCTAGTCTCGCTTCCCATGGAAGGTGTTCCCGGCATTCTCTTACCGGTAGAGTATTACCTGAGTCTGGTCTGGCTTTCCTGTGTTTCGGCAGCGGCCTTTACCCTCTGGTTTGTATTGTTGCAGCGTCCGGGGGTAAAGGTCTCTCAGCTCAATCTCTGGAAGTTCATTATTCCGGTCTTCGGCGCTGTTTTCAGCTGGCTCCTGCTGCCGGATGAATCCCCGCAACTCTCTTCCATTGTCGGGATGGTTGCCATCGCGGTTTCAATAATCCTTTTTAATCTGGCCGATCTTCGACGGAAATCGCTCTGAGGGACAGGTGACTGTTGGTAAGCGAGCCTGCGAGACTCCGTGCGGTGTGCCCTTGATCACTTACCGGAAGACGATCAGGGCCAGCAGAATGAGCAGGGCGAGCCAGGCGACCAGGGCTACTCGTTTTGCCTTACCGGCCTTGGAGTTTTCCCACCATGTGGCCGGGCGGATTCCCTGCAGAATAAAGGTTACGATTCCGGCCAGATTGATACAGATGACATTGGCAAAGGCCAGTTCCAGGGCCTTGATTCCCGGAAGTATCATGCTGTTGCCGAAGAGCAGGCCGGCCGTAACCAGGGGAGGCATCAGGGCGACGGCGACCATGACACCGATCAGGGAGAGGTGACCGCCACTGGTAAAGGCGAGCACACCGGCGGCACCGGAGGCCAGGGCCAGAATAATGTCACCCCAGTCCAGGGAGGTTCTCGCCAGTATGGCCGGGGTCTGTGGCGATATGGAGGTGATGAATCCGATCAGCACTCCGGTTGCCAGGGCAAGGAAAAAACCGATCGCCCCGGTCTTCAGGGCCTTGCCCGCAAGCTCGGTATCGCCAAGGGTACTTGCAAGTGCCAGAGCAACATTGGGAATCAGAAGCGGGGCCAGAACCATGGCGCCGATAATAATCGCCATGTCGTTGCGGAGCAGACCAACGGCTGCAATAATTGCCGACAGGACAACCATATACAGATATGTTGAGGTGGTGTCGACGTTTGAGGCGATATCGGAGTAGAGCTCATGCCGACTCAGGCGATCGGATGGTTTCTGCTCATCTTCTTCGTCCGTATCTGCATTATCCCGGTTCTGCTGAAGCCGGGCAAATCTTTTCCTGGGAATGGAGGCCTCAACGATGAGCAGGAGGGCGGCTGCATCGGGCAACTCTTCCAGGTAGGGCTCCAGGATATCCAGAACCGGTTCCACTTCGGACTGGTTAAGTAAAATCCGGATCCGGGCCTGATGCTCACCTACAGTGTCACGCCAGAATCCTGCCGCCGGGTGCGCATGCAGTAATTCCGGAATATCGTCGCCCTTACCTTCGGGCAGGGTTATTTCAATCAGTCTCTGTTCCATGCCTCGCTTTTCCACGCCAACGGCATCCGCCGACCTTGGTGGCCCTCAGGGACTGTTACGAAATAACTACAACACATATACATCTCTGCTTCGGGCCATATTTGAACGATCCGCAATTGCAAAATCCTCAATGTAGCACTGCTGCGCCTGCGATTTTGCTCAATTGAATCGTCCAAATTCAACCCGAATCAGAGCGCCTGATCGTCACACTTATTTCGTGCCGGTCCCTTACTCCTGTTCGTTCTGTCCCAGGAAACACCTGATTTGTTCTTCGCTTAAAAAAATACCGGAAAGTTGCCTGTCTCCCTGCTGCAGGGTCGGAATCATGGTAATGCCCTCACGAAGGGCTGTTCGCGGGTGGCGTAGGATATCCACCTTATGAACGGTTAGGTCTTCCATCTCTTCCTGTAGTTTTTTCAGCACCCGGCCGACCATCATGCAGCGCGGTCAGAGGCTGGACTTGTAGAAGGTTACTGGCTGTTTTTCCGGTGTCATCCGCGGTTCCTCCATTGAATAAGATGCTGTATGGCTCTATATATAACATACTGATTTTCTATTGAAAGGTAATTAATGGATGTTTGGGGGAAAGTCATTGACTTGTCAGGATAAACCAGCTACACCGTAAACAGATACCCTATTGTAGGGAGGTATCGTATCTTTACCTGGAAGGGAAATGATATCACAGCGGCAGATCACGGTTGTTACCGATCCACAATATCAACTGCACGATACCGGGGGCGGCGAACATCCTGAAACGCCGGAGCGATTGCAGGTTATTGCCAAGGGGCTTTCCAACGGTCCGCTTGTCGGCCATATCGACATTGTCTCGCCCCGGCCCGCGAGTCGTTCCGAGTTGATGACATTTCATCCCGAGTCTTGGTTGTTTCGCTTTGAGGAAGCGGTCCTTTCCGGTCAGACCTTTATTGATCACCCCGATAATCAGGTCGGATACGAATCCTACACCGTTGCCCTGCTTTCCGCCGGAGCCGGGCTGGGTGGTGTTGATCTCATCGAGCAGGGTTCTGGAAACAGTATCTTCTGTGCCACCAGACCGCCCGGTCATCATGCAGAACCGGCCCGGCCCTACGGCTTCTGTTTTTTCAACAACTGCGTCATAGCTGCCCGTTACTGGCAGAATACCTACGGCCGGCAGAGAATCTGTGTGCTTGATTTTGATGCCCATCACGGCAACGGTATTCAGACCGCTTTTCAGGAAGACGCTGAGGTCCTGTATATCTCCATCCATGAGCATCCGAGCTTCAGTTATCCCGGCACCGGCTGGGCAAATGAACATGGATTCGGGCCCGGCAAGGGAACCCTGTTGAATATTCCTCTTTCCCCGGGTGCCGGTGACCATCAAGTCCTTGACGCCCTGGACGGACCGGTTCTTTCCCTGATTGATCAATTCAACCCCGAGGCCATGGTTGTTGCGGCCGGATTTGATGGTCACCAACTTGATGATATGTCCGGCCTTCGGTATTCCACCGGCCTTTATGAAAAAATCGGTCGTCGTCTTGGTTCCTGGAGTGCACAGTACTGCAACTCTCGCCTGGTCAGTATTCTTGAGGGCGGCTACCACCTGCCGGTTCTGGCCGACTGTGTGGAATCCTATCTGACCGGTCTCCAGGATATTGATATTTGGTAACTGTTCAGGAGCACCCCACGGAGTCTACGCTCGAAGTCTGCGCTTATCTACCTCTCTGCACGGTCAGGCCTGATTCACATAGGAATCACTATAGTTCACAGGCCTGACTGCACAGATATGGAGCACTCCTAAACAGT
>DRKH01000253.1 GCA_011051825.1 Desulfobulbus sp. | reverse complement strand
TCGCTTACCCGGAGTCTCGCAAGCTCGCTTACCTGAACGAATATGGGGCACCGGTAAACGGTTACAATTTGGATGTAATGCCAGGGGCATGACATTCCGGTGAACGGTTAGTGTCTCCGTATTCAATCTATACTTCCATTCTCTACGTCATTCATTGATCCCGGTCAAGGGTGGAGTCTTTTTCCGGTTGTCGGCATGGGGCACCGTGGTAACACCCGGGGGCGGCGATCTGGTCCCTGCACGACTGCACCCATATACCCCCCTGAAACAGGGTATTTTCCAATTACAGTTTCCAGGGTTTGACTTTTTTCTCACTCTCGGCTATATTTCTCCGGTTTTATAGGCTGTTGTCTTCCGTCTCGGAAAGAGGTCAGCCTTTTCTTTTGTAATTATCTTTAATCAGGAGTTATTCATGGCCAGTGTGGTAGTGGTCGGCACCCAGTGGGGTGACGAAGGCAAGGGCAAGATTGTTGACCTTTTGACTCGATATGCAGACTGTATTGTTCGTTTCCAGGGCGGTAATAATGCCGGCCATACCCTGGTGGTCGACGGTAAAAAGTTCGTTTTTCATATAATCCCTTCAGGTATTCTCTATGAGGACAAGAGATGCATGATCGGAAACGGCGTGATCATTGATCCCGGTGTTCTGCTCGAAGAAATGGTCGAACTGAAGACCAAGGGGCTGCCGGTCACGCCCGATAGGCTGGTGATCAGTGAAAATGCACACCTGATCATGCCGTATCATCAGATGCTTGATCAGGCCCGTGAGGCTGCCCTGGCCAAAGGCAACAAGATCGGTACCACCGGGCGCGGTATCGGTCCCTGCTATATGGACAAGGTCGGCCGGGTGGGAATCAAGGCCGGTGATCTCCTTGATCCTGATCTGTTTCTTGATAAACTGCAGGTCAACGTTGAGGAAAAGAATTTTTTTCTGACCAAGCAGTATGGGGCTGCGGCCGCCTCATTTGATGACATCAAACAGCAGTTTGAAGGCTTTGCAGAACAGCTTGCGCCCTATATCGGCAATGTGTCGATGGAACTCGATCGAGCCCGACGCGATGGCCGCAATATTCTTTTTGAGGGGGCCCAGGGGACCCAGCTTGATATTGATCACGGCACCTATCCCTTTGTGACCTCCTCTAATACCATTGCCGGTAATGCCTGTATCGGTTCGGGATTCGGTCCGGCTCACATTGATGAAGTTATCGGAATTCTCAAGGCCTACACCACAAGGGTCGGAGAAGGACCTTTTCCCTCCGAACTCCCGGAAGGGGACAGCGTTGGTGATGCCCTGCAGAAAAAGGGGGGGGAATTCGGTGCCACCACCGGTCGCCGCCGTCGTTGCGGCTGGCTGGACATGGTGGTCGCCAACGATGCCGTGCGTCTCAATGGCCTGACCGGACTGGCAATCACGAAGCTTGATGTCCTTTCCGGACAGTCCAAACTTAAAATCGGCCGTAAATATATGGTGGCAGACGAGGAGTATGACTGCATGCCGTGCAACATCCGTAAGACCGCAATGGCAAAGCCGGTGTACGAAGAGGTGGATGGCTGGAATGAAGATATTACCGGCGTTCGTGATTTTGACGAACTGCCGCAGAAGGCAAAAGATTACGTTCGACACATTGAGGATATTTCCGGTGTTGCGCCGGTTATCGTTTCGGTGGGGCCTGACCGTGAGGAAACCCTCCTGTTGCGTAATCCCTTTGAAACCTCGAAATAATGTTCTGTTTGCGGCGATATGTTCTTTGGTACTTGTCATGTCCATTGAAATGATTACACAATAGACAGCCCCCTCTCTAACAGTGGGTCTGAAAAAATAAGAGTAAGAGGTTCCCGGCACGCCTCTTCATACACTCAAGCCGGCCGGTTTACCAGCGCGTAGAGCCTGGTCGGCCGCCCTGGTCGAAGATAATGCCCTGGTAACCTGTTACCGGCCGGCGGATCAACCCAAGAGGTTGTCCCCGGGAACTCTTTAAAAAAAGTGACTGTTCAGGTGGTGGTTGGGCTAGTTCTCTGCCCCTACCTGAAGAGTTACAAAAAAAATAAATGTACGGCAGGGGGATACCTGCGAAGACATTACATGGAGAAGCTGACATATGGCTCGTATTACTGTTGAAGATTGCCTGGCAAAGGTAGGAGATGATAACCGGTTTTCCCTGATTCATCTGGCTGTGGAACGTATTCGTCAGCATCGGAACGGGGAACCGTTTCTGGTCTCCGGCAAGAATAAGGAGATTGTCATGACCCTGCGGGAAATCGCCTCGGGTGAGGTGACCTTTGACAATATTTTTGAACTGCCTGAGAAACGGAAAGCTCTGGAGACGGAAGTGGCCGGTGGTGATGAAGCCACCGAGGACTCCGCCGAAAAGGCATAAGGACAATATCCGCAGGATTTGGGTACGGTTGCGCTTTGTACGTAAGCAGTTATTTTTTGGTCTCTCACATGGTTGTCAGTGTAAAGAAAAGTTATGAGTAAGTGTTATTACGAAGTACTCGGGGTAACCCGGGATTCCAGTGGCGATGTAATAAAAAAATCCTATCGTAAACTGGCCATGAAATATCATCCGGACCGCAATCCCGATGATGCCGAAGCCGAGGCCTGTTTCAAAGAGGCGGCCGAGGCCTATGAGGTCTTAAGTGATCCCAAAAAACGGCAGATTTATGACACCTATGGCCATGAAGGTCTGAAAAACACCGGTTACAGCGGTCCGGGCACCAGTGAAGATATTTTTTCCCACATGGGAGATATCTTTGGTGATCTGTTCGGATTCGGCAGCAGACAGCAACGTGATCCCAATGGACCCGTCCAGGGCGATGATCTTCGTTATGATCTGGAAATCTCCTTTATGGATGCGGTTCACGGGGTTGAAAAAGAAGTTGAAATTACCAAAAGGGAGACCTGCTGGACCTGCGAAGGTTCCGGTTCCCGACCCGGACACAAGGCGCAAACCTGTCCCAGCTGTCGTGGCCGTGGTCAGGTTATTCGATCCCAGGGCTTTTTTCAGGTCAGTTCCACCTGTCCCCAGTGTCATGGTCAGGGGCAGATTATCGTTGAACCCTGTGCGGACTGTAACGGCAGCGGGCTGGTGAATCGTTCTAAAAAAGTCAACCTGAAGATTCCGGCCGGTGTCGATAATGGTTCCAGAATGCGTCTCTCCGGCGAAGGTGAAGGCGGTCGAAGGGGAGGGCGGTCCGGTGACCTGTATGTTATTATCCATGTTCAGCCCCATGAATTTTTCCAACGTGACGGGCAGACTATTTACCTGCAATACCCTCTGTCCATGGTCAGAGCCGCACTTGGCTGTGAAATTGATGTGCCGACTGTTGATGGTTCCGCACCCCTGAAAATTCCTGCTGGAACACAGTCTGCCCATCGTTTTACCCTGCGGGGTGAAGGTGTTGTCAGTTTGCGCGGGCGGGGCAGAGGTGATATGATTGTCGAGGTACAGGTCCAGACCCCGACCAAACTCAGCAAGCGGCAGAAGGAGCTGCTCTGTGAATTTGATGATCTGTGCTGCGAACCGGAAGAAGGCTTTTTTGCACGACTTTTTCATGGCCACCTCGGCAAGCAGAAGAAAAAGGAAGAAGTCCGCGAGGACTGAGTCATGGCAAAGAAGGAACCGATCCTGACCCATTTTGATCATCAGGGCAATGCCCGGATGGTGGACGTCAGTGCTAAGGGTGAGACCGTGCGCCGGGCCTGTGCCAGAGGGGTGATTTCCATGTCCGCCCGGGCCTATGAAATGGTTCGGGCCGGTTCGATTAAAAAGGGCGACGTACTTGGTGTTGCCCGTATTGCCGGAATCATGGCGGCAAAAAAAGTCGATCAGCTTATTCCGCTCTGTCACCCGCTGGCCATAACAGGCATCGATATACTGTTTACATTGTTAGATGATAAGCAGGCCATTGAGATTGAGGCGACTGTTGGAATAACCGGCAAGACCGGGGTCGAGATGGAGGCCTTGACTGCTGTTTCGGTATCCGCTCTGACCATTTATGACATGTGTAAGGCCGTTGACAAGGAAATGGTTATCTCCGATATATATCTGCTTAAAAAAAGCGGTGGTAAAAGCGGTGATTTCTTAAGGGGACAGAGGAAGACGACTCCTGACCAATTCGGGAACAGCCCTCCAGAGCGTTAAACGGAAACGAGAGCAGGCGTTCAAAGTCTGCCACCGAACCTTAGCTTATCTCTTTACACGGCCAAGAAGTCCGTCCTGCCGGATCTGTGTAACCCGGGCGGTCAGGTTGTACGAATAAGACGTACCGGAACACTGCTGAGACGAGTTACAATTAAGGGGTTGCGAAAACAATGAGTTATCAACCCCGTGATCAGTTACGAAAAGGGTTGCCCTTGGCGCACTCTTACAAAAGCCGACCTCGTCGGCAGGCGTTGCAGGTATCTGCGACATCGGG
>DRKH01000252.1 GCA_011051825.1 Desulfobulbus sp. | reverse complement strand
TACCCAACGACATAAAGGCAAACCTGTCCGATTGTTTTGTCATTGCCGAAGCAGTCGGCAGGTTGGACAAGGAACGGGCCGATGTGCGGCTGGTGTCCCTTTCCTGCCTCAGCAACGAGGGCAAGGCCATCATTGATGCCCCGGTTATTGAGGTGGGAGCAGCCAAAAAAATCACCGTCATCATCCCCGAAGGGAAGGAGCTGGAGATCAGGGAAATTGAGGGGGAGCCATTTTGAAAACTATTGACAGTCTCATTGGAAAGGTTACTCTGCCAACGACCGTGCCCGACCCCCTGATGGTGACTTGATCATCATTACGTTCGGGCCTTCTTGTTTTCAGGTATTATTTTATTTAACCTTCTTCTCTAAAGCCTAACAAAGACTGGTTGACAATCTTGGGTAAAGAATCCAGGTAATACAGGGGGATATTACATAATATACCATCTTTGCGAAGATTGTGAAGTGATGTGCGAAAAAGCAGAGGGGAATTATATTTGTTGTCGAAAAAATGAAGGCTTTTGCTCTTGAGATTAACTCCGGCCTTAACTTCAAGGGGGTAAATTCCACCCTTTGCCTCAAAAAGAAAATCAACTTCAGCCTTGCCATTCTTGTTCTTCCAGTATTGCAGATTGGGGCCTGAAACCGCTCGCAACTGCTGTGCTGCGTAATTCTCTGTAAAAGCCCCGGAAAATTCATTGAACAGCTGTTCTCCGTTGACCAATATTTCCGCATCCAGATTCGCCATGGCGCCCAGGATACCAACATCCAGTGCATATATTTTGAAAATATTTTTTAAGCGAGAGGCCAGTAACGGTCTTTTAGGGATGTTGACACAAAATGCCCGCAGAATGAGCCCGGCATCTTCAAGCCATATAACTGCATTCTCATAATCACGGGCTCTGGCACTTTTACGAATTGCGGAAAACATAAATTTTTTGTTTTCCCTGGCTAACTGGCTGACAATACAGTCCCATATATGGGATAATTTCGGAATATCCGCCGTTTTTGCATGTTTTGCAAAGTCCAGAGTGTATGAAGTTATTATTTCCCGGTGTACCTGACGTACTTCTTCAAGGGAATTTTCTTCAGCCAGGCAACGCACGGCTTCCGGCATGCCGCCGCAAAAATAATAGCGCCTGAGCAAGTCTATAAGCTGTTGATGAAAGGCTTCGGGTAGTGGTTCTATGTGGTCCAGATCTTCCAGGTACTCGCGCAGCCCTGTTTCTCCCATACCATCCAGAAATTCATAAAAGGTCATGGGCAGGAGATCCAGAAAATTTACCTTGCCCACAGGAAAAGATTTTGGAGAGGAGAGCTTGACGCCAAGAAGAGAACCAGCGGAAGCAATACTATATTCCGGAGCTTTTTCCTGAAAATATTTCAGGCTGTTCAGCGCATTGTTTGAGACCTGTATCTCGTCAAAAATGAGCAGATGGCGGCCGGGGAGAATTTTTTTCTTACTCAGCAGGGACAGGTTGAAGATGATTTTTTCAGGATCAAGGCTCTGTGAAAAAAGACTGTCAAGCCGGCTGCTTTCCTCGAAGTTAAAATAGAAAAAATCATCAAATTCCTGTTGGCCGAACTTCTGCAATATATATGTCTTGCCGGTCTGGCGCGCACCTCGGAGAATGAGAGGTTTCCTCCGTGAAGAATTTTTCCAGGTGATTAAATGTGCATATATATCTCGTTTCATATGTTATGGGATAACGTATTTTTGAGATGCTATCAACTTTTTTCGTTCTAAAAACGTGCAGCATTGCCATTTTTTGCATTCAAAAACGTGATTATCGATGGAGTTATCACTGATTGCCGTCCAAATGATGGACAGCGTAATGGGATAGCCTTGTCTATTCATAAAAAATATGACATGATTAAGTCATGCAATCACATCATTCATAGATATGGCAACAGAAAGATTGGCCCGAATTTTATTATGATAGTGGCGTTCTCCTGCCCCACATCAGTTCTGTCTCCCGGTTGATCGGCGCTCTGTCCGCAATCTGTCAGACATTAAGTAACACGGAACGGTTGGACGCTCAGGAACGGATATTGGCTGATGATCAAGATCGAGGATTCCAGCTAAACCAACCTGCATTGTGGCCATTGGATCCGACCTGTTCTAAGCGGATACCCATAAAAACAAAAAAGCCCTGAACCGCAGTATTACTGCGATTCAGGGCTCTGTTAAAGATGGTGCCGAAGGCGAGATTCGAACTCGCACGACCGTGGGCCACTACCCCCTCAAGATAGCGTGTCTACCAGTTCCACCACTTCGGCACATTCTTATTTCTTCTGCTTTTCTGCTTGCCCCTTGTTGCCGGGGGCTGCTGCAGGTTGGGCAGCATTCTCCGCCGGCAGCGGAACAGTTATCGGTTCCGTAACAGCTGCCGGTGCAGACTGCTCAACGGGAGCCTTTGTTGAGATATCACTCATCACCGTGGAGGTACTTTTATTTGCCGAAAGATAGGCAAGGGATATGGAAGTCCCCATGAATACAACCGCGGACAGGGTCGTGATTTTATTCAACAGCGGTACCGGGCCTTCAGAGCCGAACAGCGACTGACTTGAACCGCCGAAGGTAGCGCCTATGTCGGCACCCTTACCATGCTGCAACAACACGATACCGATCAAAAAAATACAGACCAGTACATGGATTATAATCAGTAATGTTGTCATGAAAAATGTATAATCCTATCAAATGAGGCGGATTGTAATGCAGCACCTCCCACAAGCGCCCCGTCAATATCGGGCATCGCCATGAGGTCATCCACATTCTCCGGTTTAACCGAGCCACCATACAGTATTCTAATCTGTTCGGCAAGTTTTTTCTTATAAAGATCGCCAAGCACGTCCCGTATGAACCGATGTGCCTCCTGAGCCTGTTCCTTGGAAGCGGTTTTGCCGGTGCCGATGGCCCATACAGGCTCGTAGGCGACAACAACCTGCGGAACCTGTTCAGCACTGACGCCTTCCAACCCCTCACAGACCTGAATTTCCAGCACCTTCAAGGTTAATCCCTCTTCACGCTCATCCAGAGTTTCGCCGACACAGAGCACAGGAGTGATACCGAAGGCGAGGGCACCGATCATTCGCTGGTTGATCATGGCATTATCCTCACCGAAAATGTGCCTGCGCTCGGAATGACCGATAATGGCCATGGTTGCACCTGCATCCGTCAGCATCAACGGTGAAATTTCTCCGGTATAGGCCCCCTGCTGCTCCCAGGCAACATTCTGCCCAGCGACAAGAACCGGGGAACCTGCCACCGCTTCGGCAACGGCGGCAATGGCCGTGGCAGCCGGTGCAATCATGACCTCTCTGTCCTCCAAGCCTTGACTGCTTTTTGCTACCTCCTGTGCCAGGGAAACAGCCTCACCAATGGTCAGGTGCATTTTCCAGTTCCCTGCAATCAGCGGAATTCTCTTCATAACGGACTCCAGATTCAGATTATTTCTCAAGTGCGGCAACACCGGGCAGTTCTTTTCCTTCCATCAGCATAAGAAAAGCCCCACCGCCTGTGGACATGTAGGAAATGTTGTCTGCTTCGCCGAATTTCTTCACTGCGGCATTGGAATCACCACCGCCGGTGATACTGAGCGCATGGGCTGAGCCCACGGTATGGGCAAGGGCCATGGTGCCCCTGGCAAACGGGTCCATCTCAAAGGCACCCATGGGCCCGTTCCAGATTATGGTTCGGGCATCGGCCAATACTTCCTGGAAGCAGAGCACCGAGGCGGGCCCGATATCCAGTGCCATCCAGCCCTCGGGAATATCCTGGATTGTGACCTGTTTAGTGACCGCTTCGGCGGAAAAACCGGCGGCGGCGATGACATCCACCGGCAGATAGACCTTCACTCCTTTTTTCCGGGCATCGGCCAGCACACTGCTTGCCTCCGGCAGGAGGTCGTCTTCGACCTTGGAAGCACCAAGACCATGGCCCCGGCTCTTTAAAAAGGTGTTGGCCATGGCTCCGCCGATCAGCAGGGCATCGACCTTGTCCAGCATATTAACCAGGGCGCCGAGCTTACTCGACACCTTTGCCCCGCCGATAATGGCAACCAGGGGGTGGACCGGATCGTCAACCGAACGATGGAAATAGTCCATTTCCTTCCGGAGCAGAAAACCGGCGGCCTTGTCGGCAATATATTCCGTTATCCCGACCACCGAGGCATGGGCCCGATGGGATACGGCAAAGGCATTGTTAATATAGACATCGGCAAGGGCGGCCAGCTGCCTGGAAAATTCCGGGTCATTGGTCTGTTCCCCGGCATGGTAGCGAAGGTTTTCCAGCAACACGACATCGCCTTCCTTCATGGCTGCAACCATAGCCTCTGTTTCACTGCCAATACAGTCGGGGGCCAGCTGCACGGTTTGCCCGAGAATTGCACTGAG
>DRKH01000251.1 GCA_011051825.1 Desulfobulbus sp. | reverse complement strand
TTCGTAGAGGTGAGGTGTAATGTGGACATTTAGAGAAGTGATCTGATTGCATGCAACCGCAGGCGTAGCAGGGCTACGTCGAGGATTGCATAATTGAAGATCGCTTTTCTAAATGTTCAAAGTGTGCCTCAGAATGCGAAGTTATTGTTGAGCGAGCCCTAAGGAGAATACAACGATATATCAATCGATTGCGCCACGTAGAGCCCGCCCCCGGAGTCTACGCTTACCTGCGGGCGATTGGTGGCAAAAAGATCAACCGGTTTTGTATAAGGGTGGGCACCGCCCACCAGCAGAAAGTGGGTAATAATAAGAGCTGCTTCGCCGGAAGGACGTTGCTCCATATAGAGTGCATGGGCTTCGGCAGCTTTTTTTGGTGGGCAGTGCCCACCCTGCTTTTTGCTTCTGCCAATGACATTTATTCTTAGCTTGACGGCTATCCCCTGCCTCGGGCTGAGGATTATGAGTCATCAGGAAAATCTATCTGCAGCAGGTCCATGTATACATGAAATTCAAACAAGCCCCGTCATCGGCTCTTCGATTTTTTTGTTGATTTTTCAAAGAGCATCTCTTTTATTATAAATAATTTTTATTCAATAGATGAGCCTGTTGATTAATGAGGATTTTCGTTCAAAATCAAGGCATACAAAAATTTTTACCACAGGCATTTAGTTGATATTCCGAGGATAATTTTTTTTTGTGTAATGCAGAGGTCGCTGAACGAACACGTCGTCCGGCTGGGCGGAAATACCATTAATCAACGGGCTCATACAATATCTACGACATTGGCCATTCACTGTTGTTTTTCATCCGGCGTTGTGCCCAGTCACTCTTACTATAACACAACGGTTCAAGGGTAGAAAGGCCCACGGTCATAACCACAGCAGGCAGTAACTTTAAACTCGCCCCAAATCCCTACCCGCCGGCCCGGTTATCAAATAAACCAGATCGGTTGGGTTAGCGAATTCATTGTCGGTTATTGTTGGGTTACGCTGCTGTTGCTTCTTGCATTTAAAGGTTGAAACGGCATGAAAACAAGCGTAACCCAATAATTTCTGATACTATGCCCGCGTAAGTGATCAGGGGCACCGCACAGAGTCTCGCAGGCTCGCTTACCCGGAGTCTCGCAGGCTCGCTTACCTCTTCGCACGGTCGCGCCTGCACGATTCTACGGCACCCTTGATCAGTTACAGGTTTAAGGTAGATGAAAACACATAGTTACAAACCCTTATTGAGGCCATTGAATCCGACTTGCTCTAAATAAATACCCCCTTTACAGATAAACCAGCATGGCTGGACCAAATTCTCAGGTCACAGCCACAACGAACGATGAAAATAGCCTGAATAAACAATGCTTCGCGGGCTATTTTCGGATAAACCTCCATGCCCGCCGGGCACAATACACAATGAAACAGAATATAGATAAACATATTGCCACGGTCAGCTTAATTTTCATTGTCCTGGGCATAATATACCTGCTTGCAACTGCGGGCCTGGGCATAGTCGGCATGATAGCGGCCCGTCATCACGGCCAAACCGTAGAGATTGCCCTGCTGCCTGCAGTACTGACCGGATTGATTATTTTACTTCCCCTGGGCCTGTTCGGTACCCTGCACATACTGGCCGGGCGTGCCTTCCGCAAGGGCAAGGCCTGGGCGAGAATCTGCATCTGGATCCTTGCCGCCATTAACCTCGGCAACGTTCCGATAGGCACGGCAACCGGCATCTACGCCATATGGGTTTTGGTCAAGACCAGGGATAATGTAAAAAAAATGCGGCCATGAAATGATGCAACGGCCATCGTTACACCGGGGAGCGGACAGGCGATTGTTCAGATGGACTGTCCCGACGGCTCTGCAGATCTGGTTGCTGGCATTGCTGTTGCTCCCCGGTATAAACCGGGCCGCCGAGCCGGGAGGAGGGGTTGACAAGGTACTCAGCCTGGACGGCATTGCCTTCCATGTGCTTTGTCCCAACCAGGGTTCACTCAACACCCTGACCATTGTTCCCACGGGCCTGGAAAGAGATACTTCGGTCATCACAAGAGAAATTGACGGCACCGTAACCGGGGTGGAGGTTGCCGATCTCAACAGTGATGGTTCACCGGAGATTTATGTCTTTGTCAACTCGGCCGGTAGCGGAAGCTACGGGACTCTGGTTGCCTGCAGCAAGGCCGCCTCTATCCGGATCTCAAGACGGACGCAGGCACTATACAATTCTACAGATCATTTGAATGCCCAAAGAGGTTGATATTTTGTAACTATTCAGGTAGGGGCAGAGAACTAGCCCAACCACCACCTGTAACTGTTTAGGAGCGCTCCATATCTGTGCAGTCAGGCCTGTGAACCATAGTGATTCCTATGTGAATCAGGCCTGACCGTGCAGAGATGGGGTGCTCCTGAACAGTTACGATATTTTTTCCCAAAGAAAAAGGAGAGAGAGGTATGGCCCAGAAACGTTCCGGTATAAAAAGAATTGTACCGTTCATTACCTCAGCAGTGCTGATGTTCATGTTTTCAGGCTGCGGCCCAACAGATGGCCAGCGTCTCATGCAGGAGGGGGCTTCACCGGAATACGCCCAGGGGTTTGACGATGGTTGCAGTAGTGGAAAGAAGGCTGCCGGCGACATGTTTTCCCTGTTCCATAAGAATGTGCAGGCATACCGCTCCACACCCGATTACCGACAGGGATGGGACGACGGTCATGAGGAATGCAAGAGTGAGTGGCTGAGCAATTACCGGCAACAGCAACTTGGAATAGAGCGGCAGCGTGCCTATGACGAACATCAGCGACTGGAAAAAATGAACGACCGGGACATGGTCCGCGATGCCATGCCTGATCTGAGCAGGAAAGAAATTGACCAGCTGAAGACACTCGGCAAATAATTTGCGTTTAGGTGACCGTTCACCGGGATATTTGTAACCGTTCACCAAGAGTAACAAGTTCACTAATCCTGAGGTGGTAAGCGTTTACCCGTGCCCCAGATTCGTTCAGGTAAGCGAAGCGAAGCAGACACTCCGAGCAGGCCGGCGAGTCAGGTAAGCGAGCCTGTGAGACTCCGGGTAAGCGAGCCTGTGAGACTCCGGGTAAGCGAGCCTGTGAGACTCCGGGTAAGCGAACCTGCGAGACTCCGGGTAAGCGAGGAACGAGACTCCGATAGCCTACTTATGTGAGCCGGCCTGATCGGACAGAGACGGGGTGCTGGTGAACACTTACGGGTTTAGGGAAACGACTGTTGTCAAGTCCTGGAACCAGACCTGATGCTGAGAAAAAAATCAATTGCCTGCGGGACGGTTGAATCCAAACCGGATTTGAGGACATAACAGGCTTGAATACCATTTACCACCAGGGGAGAATACAATGAAACAGGACATACACAAACACATTCGTACAGTCAGTCGGATCTTTATCATAGGTGCCTTTGCCCTGATGATGATCGGCGTGACCGGTTGCAGCAATGAACCGGAGAGCGCTGCCGACAAGGCTAAAGAGTCAATGCATAAGGCTGCTGAAGCTTCAAAAAAAGCGGCCCATGATGTGGCCGAGGCATCAAAAGAAGCTGCACAAGAGGGAGTGGAAGCAGGCAAAAAAATGGGTCATGATGCCGTAAAGGCTGCGGAAGATGCTGCCCATGAGGCTAAAGAGGCCATGAAATGATGCAACGGCCATCGTTACACCGGGGAGCGGACAGGCGATTGTTCAGATGGACTGTCCCGACGGCTCTGCAGATCTGGTTGCTGGCATTGCTGTTGTTCCCCGGTATAAACCGGGCCGCCGAGCCGGGAGGAGGGGTTGACAAGGTACTCAGCCTGGACGGCATTGCCTTCCATGTGCTTTGTTCCAATCAGGGTTCACTCAACACCCTGACCATTGTTCCCACGGGCCTGGAAAGAGATACTTCGGTCATCACAAGAGAAATTGACGGCTCCGTAACCGGGGTGGAGGTTGCCGATCTCAACAGTGATGGTTCACCGGAGATTTACGTCTTTGTCAACTCGGCCGGCAGCGGAAGCTACGGGACTCTGGTTGCCTACAGCGCTAACAAAAAAAAATCGCTCAGCGAAATATACCTGTCGCCGCTGGAGGATGATCCGGAAAACTCGAAAGGATACATGGGCCATGACCGATTCAAGGTGATTACAGGTGCCCTGGTTCGGAGTTTTCCGGTTTATCACCGGGACGACAGCAATGCCAGTCCCACCGGCGGCATCCGTATCCTGGAATACCAGCTCTTCGGAGGCGAAGCCGGCTGGCAGCTGAATCCGGTCAGGAGTTCAACCCGTTGAGTGCTCGGGTCAGCCCCCGATCCTCGACATCCGGCCGTGGCAATCGGCACCCTGTTCTTTCAGGCGCTGGGCCATCTGATGCCCCTTGGGCTTGTTCTGGATAGCGGTCAGCAGGGTCGCCCTGATATCCGCATCACTGCAGCCGGCCCGCAGCACACCCTTCAGGTCGGTTTCCTCGTCATGGAGCAGGCAGGAGCGCAGGCGGCCTTCCGACGTCAGGCGCAGACGGTTGCAGCGGTCACAGAAATGATGACTGATGGGACTGATAAAGCCAAGCGTTCCCCTTGCCTCCGACCCAAGCTTAAATACTCTGGCCGGGCCGTCGGCCTGCCTTCTCTCCAGGTGAATCAACTCGCCAAGATTCGTAAAACGCTCCATGATTTCGTCGGAAGTCATATAGGTATCCGTATTCCAGCGGGTCGAGGTGCCGATGGGCATAAACTCGATGAAACGGACCTGGAGCGGCATCTGTTGCGACATCCTGGCAAAGTCGACCAGCTCGTCGTCATTGATGTCCCGCATGACCACCATGTTCAGTTTGACCGGTGAGAACCCGACCGCAAGCGCCTTTTCAATTCCACGCCAGACCTGATCGAAGCAGTCAACCCCGGTAATTTCGGCAAATCGCTTAGGTCTCAGGGTATCCAGACTGATATTCACCTTGGCCACCCCGGCATCAATCAATCCCTGCGCGTATTTTTCGAGCAGCACGCCATTGGTGGTGATACGGATGTCATCCAGGCCGTCTATGGCGGCAAGGCTGTTGATGAAATCCATAATATCATGCCTGACCAGCGGTTCGCCCCCGGTCAGACGCAACTTGGAAATCCCCATTTCCACAGCGACCCGGACCACCCGCAACAGTTCTTCGTAGGTCAACATTTCATCTTGGCCCAGCTTGACAAGATGCCCGTCCTTTTCGTCCTCGGTTACGCAGTACATGCATTTCAGGTTACAGCGGTCGGTGAGCGACAACCTGAGATAGGAAATGGTCCGAGCAAACATATCTGTCAGAACGGATGCCTCTGCCGGCGATGCTGGTTGTTGACTGTTCATGGAGTTTGGTGGTTGAACTTGCAATTAAATGGTATATTCAGTACAGACAGATTCTTCCATACTTCTGTTTAGTCGGATGAAGGCAAACAGTTACCATTGAATGATACACATTGCAAGACAGGCCGCAACTTATGCTCATCCTTGCCATAGAAAGTTCCTGTGACGATACCGCTGCCGCAGTTGTTTCCGGTCCGGATAAGGAAACCCTCCCTGACCGGACCGGGTTTTCCAAGGTCACGGCCACGACAATGACACCGCTGCGCTGTTATAAAAACAGCCTGAATAGACAATGCTCCGTGGACGGCTTCAGGATAAAGTCAAACATCATCTCCAGCCAGTTCGACGTCCATGCCCGTTTCGGCGGCATTGTACCCGAGCTTGCCTCCCGGGCTCATATCGAAGCCATCCGGCCGGTGGTCGATCAGGCACTTCTGGAGGCAGGTGTATCCCTGGACGATATCGACTGTATTGCCGCCACCCGTGGTCCCGGACTTGTGGGTTCATTACTGGTAGGCTTTACCTTTGCCAAGGCCCTGGCCCTGGTCAGGAACATACCCTGCGTCGGGGTGGACCATATGGCCGGCCACCTGCTTTCCACCTTCCTGGATGAACATCCCCCCGGCTTTCCCTATACCGCCCTGATCGTCTCCGGCGGCAACAGCAGTCTGTTTACAGTGGAAGATCAGACCCATTTTCAACCTCTCGGCCGGACCCGTGACGATGCAGCCGGTGAAGCCTTCGACAAGGTGGCCAAGCTGCTCAAACTCGGATATCCCGGCGGCCCGGTTATCAGTAACCTTGCGCTGAAAGGCGCCCCCGACGCGATTCCCTTTCCCAGGGCCTGGCTGGATAAAAACAGCCTTGATTTCAGCTTCAGCGGGCTTAAAACCTCAGTGGTTAACTATGTAAACAGATGCAGACAAAAAGGCACGCCGCCGCCGGTGGAGGATATCTGTGCCTCGTTCCAGGAAGCAGTGGTAGAGGTGCTGGTTGAAAAAACAGTTCTGGCCTGCAAAAAGAATAAGCATAACGCCATAGCACTTGGCGGCGGGGTCGCCTCCAACAGCCGTCTGCGCGAACGGATGCGGATACGAGGAGAGCAGGAAGGGCTGTCAGTTCATGTCCCGTCGCCAATATACTGCACCGATAACGCAGCAATGATTGCTCTGGCCGGTTATTATCAGTTTCAACAGGGTGTTGTCCTGAACCCGGATGATGATGCCTACTCCCGTTCCCCCCTGAATTAATCGTGAAATTCAATCCCTTCCGTCTATTTCGTTATTACCTGCTTCGCTTTACCCGCCTGCGCGGTGATCCATACTCCCTGGCCAGGGGAACCGGTGTTGGTATATTTATCGGCGTTCTGCCCCTGCTGCCGGTTCAAACCATCATTCTCATCCCCCTGACGCTGCTGCTCAGGGTCAATACTATTGCCGCGGTGATTGCCGCCTCGGTGGTCAGCAACCCATTGACCTTTGTCCCGCAATACTATTACACCTGGAAAGTCGGTAATAAAATCCTGCCGGGTCGGGTCAGCTGGGAATACCTGCAGGAAATCATGGCAACCATTCATCACGAAAGCCTGCTCAACGGCATCCGCACTCTGAGCCATCTTGGTTTCAAGTCGTTATCCGTTATTCTCACCGGCGGTGCCATTATAGGTCTGCCGCTTGCGGTAATCGGCTATTATATTGCCCTGAATTTTTTCATTCGGTTGCGGGCAAAACGAATCGCTAAACAAAAACTGGACTGACAGACATCTATGGATCTCAAAGGGACCCGCCACCTCCTTAAAAAAGAGGGTTTGGCACCAAAAAAGAAACTGGGCCAGAACTTTCTTGTCCATAAGCATACGGCCCAGCGGATCGTCGACCTGGCGAAAATTACTCAAGATGATGTTATTGTTGAGGTCGGAGTCGGTCTCGGTGCCCTGAGCGAGCCACTGGCCCGGGCGGCAAAACTTGTAATCGGCATAGAGGCGGACTCCGGTATTGTCCGCATGCACCAGGAACACAAGGATCTGCCGGAAAACGTTCAATTGCACCACCAGGATATTCTGCAGGCCGATCTTGAACAGCTGGCCCAGGAATCCGGCGGCAGGCTTAAAATCGTAGCCAACCTGCCCTACTCCATCTCGACTCCTTTTTTATTCAGGCTGTTTCAACATTCCAACATCATGGAAAGTGCCGTTATCATGTTGCAAAAGGAGGTTGCCGATCGACTAGTAGCACAACCCGGCACAAAGGAGTATGGTGTGCCGACGGTACTCCTTTCGAGCTGTGCTGCAGTCAAGATGCTGATGCGGGTCAAGCCCGAAGAGTTTCACCCACGGCCGAAGGTCGACTCGGCAGTGGTTGAGCTGACATTTTTCCCGGCCTCCGAGCGCATTCGAAACCTGGACCGCGTGGAACCGAAAAAGTTGCGAAAAGTCGTTAATGCTGCCTTTGGCCAGCGCAGAAAGACCTTGGTTAACGCCCTGCGCGGAGGAGGTTTCACTGCAGACAAGCAACAGATCACCCAGGTGATTGAATCGTGCGGGTTGCTCCCCTCGATCCGGGCGGAGCGTCTGAGTGTTGAAGACTTTGTTCAGCTGACCAATGCCCTTGATCAACTGTAACAGGGCGGTAACCAATCATATAATGCAATCGACAGAGCACACAATATCGTGAAGTGGGATTTACGCCGAACAGCCAGATATTATTTTCTCCGCCTGAAACGGCTGCAGGGCAGCCCCAATTCCCTTGCCATGGGCCTTGCCATAGGCGCATCCATTGCCATTACCCCGACCCTGCCGCTGCACACGCTGATGATTATAGCAATCACCCTGCTTGTACGTGTAAACACCGTAGCCGCTCTGCTCATTGCCGCAGTTATCAGCAACCCCCTGACCTTCATTCTCCAATACTGGCTGGCCTGGAAAATCGGCGATTTTTTCTTTCCGGACCGGCTGAGCTGGATTCGGCTCAAAACCGTCCTGAGCATGTTAATGGATCAGGGGATTATCGACAGTCTGCATACGCTCAGCAAACTGAGTATGGACGCCATGCTTGTCCTGTTCACGGGGGGTATCATCCTCGCCATCCCCCTTGGCATCCTTACCTATTTTATCTCCTATAATTTTTTTTCTAAACTTCGTCAAAAACGACAGCAAAAACATTTGCTTAATTAGTCTGCCTCCGTTACATTCCACTGTGTTGGCTCAAAATTAAAAAAAATTGCTTGACCTGAAACGTCTGCCGCCTCTTCCGCATGCAAAACTTTGTCTTCCACAATACAACGAAAATCCTCTTCGGCCGCAATACGGTTGCCGCCATTGGACCCGAGACCGCAGCCTTGGGCAGCAGGGCGCTTCTGGTCTATGGCAGAAAGAGTATCAAGGAAAACGGGGTCTACGATGAGGTCGTTTCCTCTCTGCAGGCTGCAGGGCTTGAGGTCACGGACCACGGAGGCGTTTGCTCCAACCCGCTGCTCAGCCATGTCCGCGCCGGCATTGAGAAGGCAAAGAAAAACAATATCGATGTGATTGTCGCCGCAGGCGGGGGCTCGGTCATTGACAGTGCCAAGGCAATCAGCGCCGGGACTCTGGTCGACCATGATGTCTGGAAATTCTTTACCGGCAAAAAAAGCATTAAAAAATCGCTTCCCTTGACCACGGTCCTGACCCTGGCCGCCGCCGGGTCCGAGATGAACTCAGGCATGGTGATCACCAACGACGACACCAGGGAAAAATTCGGTTTCGGCAATCAACGCCTGTATCCAAAGATGTCCATTCTCAATCCGGAAGTCACCTTTTCGGTGCCTCCGGACTATACCGCCTATGGTGCAGTTGATGCCATTTCCCATGTCCTCGAATTTTACATGACCACCGATGATCCGGCGACACCGGTCCAGGACCGGCTCATGGAAGGGCTGATTGAGAACGCCATGGACAGTTGTGAGCGTTGCCTTGACAATCCCGAAGATTACAATGCCCGCGCCGATCTGATGTGGACGGCCACCCTGGCACTCAACGGACTGACCGCAGCTGGACTCGGCAGGGTCGGGTTCCCCATGCATATGATTGAGCATTCCCTGAGCGCCCTCTATGATATTCCGCACGGAGCCGGACTTTCCATCATCATGCCCGGTTGGCTCAAATGGTTCTCGGCAACAAACCCTGCACGCATTGCCCGACTGGCTCAAAGGATCTTCCCCACCATGGACAGTGAAGGTTATACCGATGAGGAGGTGGCGGAACGGGCAATCAGCATCCTGCGAAACTGGTTCTCCAGGATTGACAGTCCCACTTCCCTGCAGGAGATCGATGTTCCCGGATCGGATATTGCAAAAATTGCGGAAAATGCCGTGGCCCTGGCAAAAATATGGCGTCTGAAAGAATATTCCCGGGAGAGAATAGAGGAAATTTTACGTCATTGTATTTGATCTCCGATAAAACGGCTGGGATAAGTGAACACAGGAACTGCCGTCGTTTTCGACAAAATCAATGACAATTTCTCTCCTGTAGAGTACTAAGGGAAGGATGTACCTGTTCAGCCGGGTGCACGATTTATGCAATACCACAAACCGTAACTGTTCAAGAGTGCCCCCCATATCTGTGCAGCAGGTCAGTGAACTCTGGTTATTTCTATGTGAATCCGGCCTGATTGTGCAGAGATAGATCAGCGCAGACTTCGAGCGCAGACTCCGTGGGGTGCTCCTGAACAGTTACGAAAAAATTTTCATTACAATTCATCCCCTAAAAGACTGCTTCAGGTAGCAATGCCCATGTCCGTAAAACCCCTCACCAGCCAACCGGCTTCACCTGAATGGCTCAGTGATTTTGATAAGTACCTGATTGGTGAAGGCACCCACGAGCGCGCCTATGAAAAACTCGGAGCGCATCTGGTGACCATGGAAGACCAGGCAGGGGTCACCTTTGCCGTCTGGGCGCCCAATGCCCGACAGGTCAGCCTGATCGGGAACTTCAACGACTGGGATCCTTCCGCCCATCCCATGCATTCATCGGACAGCGGCATCTGGACACTTTTCATCCCCGGCCTGACGGAATACTCCATCTATAAATATCGGATTACCACCCAGGATGGAACATTTCTCGACAAATCCGATCCATATGGTTTTTTTATGGAGGAGCGGCCGAAAACCGGATCCGTGGTTGTCAATCTGGACAGTTACCAGTGGCAGGATGAGGACTGGATAAGCTCCAGGCAACAGCACCAGTCTCTTGACAGCCCGCTCTCCATTTACGAGGTCCACCTGGGTTCCTGGAAAAAGATTCCCGATAAAAAATGGGGCCAAAGGTACCTGAGTTACCGGGAGCTGGCCGAGACCCTGATCCCCTATATTCTGGAAACCGGCTACACCCATATCGAACTTTTACCCATTGCCGAACACCCCTTTGAAGGATCATGGGGATATCAGGTTCTTGGTTTCTTTGCCCCCACCAGCAGATTCGGTACCCCGTCGGATTTCATGTATTTTATCGACCAGTGTCATCAGAATGGAATCGGCGTCATCCTGGATTGGGTGCCGGCCCATTTTCCGAAAGACGGCGCCGGCCTGAACTGGTTTGACGGGACCCATCTCTATGCCCATGAAGATCCCCTCCAGGGTGAGCACCAGGACTGGGGCACCATGATTTTTAATTACGGCCGCAATGAGGTTCGGTCCTTTCTTATCTCCAATGCGCTGTTCTGGATCGACAAATATCACATTGACGGCTTACGGGTCGACGCAGTCGCCTCCATGCTCTATCTGGACTACTCCCGTTCTGAAGGGCAATGGGTACCCAACAAGTATGGCGGACGGGAAAATCTTGATGCCATCTCTTTCCTCCAGAAAACCAACGAAGTTGTCCATGGAATCTTTCCCGGTATCCTGACCATTGCCGAGGAATCAACCTCCTGGCCCATGGTTTCCCGCCCGACCTATCTCGGCGGTCTCGGGTTCAGCCTGAAATGGAACATGGGCTGGATGCACGACACCCTTGATTACATGTCAAAGGATGCGATTTTTCGCCGGTTCCATCATAATGAAATGACATTCGGCATGCTCTATGCCTTCCATGAAAATTTCATTCTTCCCCTGTCCCATGATGAAGTAGTGCACGGGAAAGGCTCCCTGATCAACAAGATGGCCGGTGACGAATGGCAGAAATTTGCAAACCTGCGTGCCTATTTCGGTTTCATGTGGGGCTATTCCGGTAAAAAACTTCTGTTCATGGGGAATGACTTTGGTCAATGGCAGGAATGGAACCACGACAACGGCCTTGAATGGGAGGCCCTGGAAGCACCGTTTCATAAAGGCCTGCACAGATTTGTCCGCGATCTCAATCTGGTCTACCGCAGCGAACCGGCCCTCTACGAGAATGATTTTGAATGGAGTGGTTTTCGCTGGATAAATGCTAACGATTCCGACAATTCCGTGTTATCCTTTATCCGATGTGCCAGGGATACCGACAACTTCCTTGTCATTGTCTGTAATTTCACACCGATAGTTCGCAGACACTACATTATCGGCGTGCCGGCCGGAGGCCGATACCAGGAGATCATCAACTCGGATCAGGACATTTACGGCGGCAGCGGACTCCATATCAACGGAACATTGGCCAGTCGAAATCAACCGGCACACGGTATGTCCCATTCACTGGAGTTAACCCTGCCGCCACTTGCCACCGTACTCCTTAAACCCATACAAGACTAAAGAATGTATTGATTATCTTTCAGCCCAACCTTAACTCTCGAAAGCGCACCATGAAACCACGTACGATTATTCTCGCAGTTATCGGTATCATCATCTATGTCGCCCTGGCGGTCATCCATTCAAATCTCAAAAAAAACAACCCGCTTCCCGAACCGGGACATGGTGTAGCTCTGGAGCAGCAGGAACAGCAGTCACCTCAGTGGAAAAAGCAGCTGGCAGCACTTGCGGCAGACAGCAAGAAAATCACCTCCCTTAAACAGCAGCTGGCTCGAGTCGTCCACGACCAGATCGCAACGGTGGAACAGGTTGCCGAATTGCGAAAAAAGCTGGCCGACAAGGAGAAGGAGGTCCGCAAGCTGAGCGAACAGCTGAAGACCGTTGGCAAGACCGAGACCACGGCAGCGGCAGCGGAGCTTGCCGACCGCGATGTCCGGATCAAGCAATTGATCGAAAAACAGGAGATCATTGCCAAAAAATACCAGCAGCTGGCCGGAGAGAATGAAAACCTGAACACCTACCTTTCCAAGCAGCAGGCAGCCTTAAACAAGCTCAGACATGAGCTTGCCAATCGAGATGCCCGCATTCAACAGTTTGTAAACAGCCAGGATACTGTTGTCGAAAAGTATCAACAGATGGTTCAGAAAAGTGAAGCGCTGGCTCAGCAGAACGAGGAGCTGGGCCAACAGAATGAGGCGCTGACTCAGCAGAACGAGGCCCTGGCTCAGCAGAAAGAGGAGCTGACACAGCAGAAGGAGGCCCTGGCTCAGCAGAGCGAGGCCCTGGCTCAGCAGAATGAGGCCCTGCTCAAGGAGAAACAAACGCTGCTGGCTGACAATGAAGGGCTGGCCGCAGAGCTGGAAAAGTTTAAAACCGCCAACCAGCAGCTTGATGAACTCACCTCCGCCCTGGAAGCAAAAAATAATGAATTGGCCAAGGCGGCCAATGAACGGATGGCGCTTCTGACCAAACGTGCGGAAGAGAGCGAAGCAGGGCTGGCAAAGGCAAATGACGCCATCCGGCAACTGAAAGCAGCCCTTGTAGAAACGAAACTGAATCAGGCCAAGAGTGAAAAAGTTGCCAGGGAAAAAGAAGACGCCCTGGAGCAGCTGCGCGACGAAGTACAACAGCAGATCACGGAAATCGGCAGTTTGAAGGCACGGCTGACCGACACCTCTTCACAGCTCGTCCTTGCCAAAGATGCCTTGAAAAAAGCCAATCTTAAAGCAGAGGCAATGCTTCGCTATGGCCAGGAAAAGGATAAGATGCTCGCCCCTTCCTCAAGTCGGATAGCCGTCCTTGAGCAGCAGCTTAGTGAAAAAGAAACTGAACTCAATCAGGCGGAACAGGAGCTTGTACAACTCAAGGAACACCTTGAAAAACAGCCGGCAATCATCGATGAGTTACAGGGTAAGATCAAGGAACAGGCCAAAACGCTGGAGGCAAAGGAGGTAGAGCTTGTCCAACTGCGAGGTGCACGAGAAAAGCTGCAGCAGGAAAAAGAAAAGGATCTCGCCGAACGGCAGGATCTGGTCCGCAGCCTCGCCTCCATGACCGAATCGACGGGAGTACTGAAGAAGGAAATAGCCACCCTCAATGGCAAAATTGAACAGGCAACAACAACTATTTCCGGTTTGGAAAGCTCTCTTGCCGATACCAGAGCCGAACTCGAATCCAAACAGGCGGAGCTGACCGAAACCCAGGCTGAAAAAAGCAGTGTTGAGGAAAAACTGACCGCAAAAGAGGCCCAACTGGCTTCAGCTCAGGAGCAGATGAGCCGCCTGCAGGCCGACCTTGACAAAACCACCGGCCAACTTACGGAAGCAACCACGAAAATCAAAACTCTTACAGATCAGAATACCGCCTTGAACGAGCAGGTTTCTACAGCTCAGAAAGCCTTGCAGGAAACTGAAGCCATCAAGGCGACCCTGAATCAAAAAGAGACCGCACTGGCGGCATTGGAGCCGCAGGTTGCCAAGCTGCAGGCCTCCATAGTGGCCCTGGAAAAGGAAAAAACCACCTTAAGCCAACAGGTCGACACCCTCCAGGCCCAGGTCCAGGAAAAGTCTGCAGCATTGACTGAACTGCAGCCCCAGGTGGCAGCACTACAGACCAAACTCGCTGCCGTTGAAGAAGAAAAGAAGGGCTTAACCGAGCAACTTTCCACGGCGCAGGCTGCGGCCCAATCCGTTGAAAGCATGAAGACCGAGCTGCAGGAAAAGACTGAAAAGCTTGCGGCGCTGGCCGATCTTGAACCGCAGGTTGCTACACTACAGGCTTCCATAACAAGCCTGGAAGAAGAAAAAGCCGCATTGAACCAGCAGCTGCAGGAGCTGCAGCCCAAGGTTCAGGAACTTGAATCCGTAGCCACAAGCCTGCAGGAAAAAACAGCTGCCCTGACAACTGCGGAGGCCAAGATTACGGAACTTGAAACGGCAATAACTGCTGCCAAGGCCGACAAGGCTGCACTTGAAGAAGCGCAAACGGCCAGAAAGGCCTCTGAAGAGAAAATCCAGCAGCTGGAAGCTCAACTTGCCAAACTGAACGAAACCCTGACCGGCAGCCAGCAGCAGGAGCAGGCCCTGCAGGAACAACTCAAGGAGGCCCGGAGTCAAATCAAAAAACTGACTGCTGAGGCCCGTACGGCCCAACAGACAGGTACAGTGCTCCGGGAAAAGGAGCAGGCTCTTGATGAAGCCAACCAGAAACTCCAGAAGCTTGCCGGCGAAAAAGAGCAGCTGACGGCCCGGTTAGAGCAGAGCAGTACTGCGGCAGCAGAGCTTGCTGAACTGAAATCCCGATTCGAGAACAAGGAAAAAGAGGTTGCCCGCCTGCAGGCTGAGGTGGATGCGCTCCAAAAAACAGGTGCGGAAATTGAAAACCTCAAGCAGGAACTGCATACCGTTCAACAAAAAAACAGTACGCTGGCTGCCCGGATTAAGACCCTGGAGACCGAACGCGACCAGCTCCTCCGGCGGTCTGAGGATACGGATAATGACGGTGTTTCAGACAGTGCGGACAAATGCCCCGATACCCCGGCCGGAGTAGCAGTAGATGCAACCGGGTGTGAAAAAGACGGTGATAATGATGGCGTTGCCGACCGTGTTGATCTCTGCCCGGACTCTGCCCCTGGAAGTACGGTTGACCAACTCGGTTGTGAACAGAATACAAATATTGTCCTGGCAGACATTTCCTTTGCCCTTGGTACCGCAGAGCTGACCGACAAGGCGAAACAGAGCCTGAACAGGGTAGCAGCAATCCTGGCCAAATCAGGCAACGTTCAATTTGAGATTGCCGGATATACGGATAACATCGGAGACGTAAACCGGAACATGAAGCTTTCCGAGCAACGGGCAACAGCAGTAATGAACTACCTGATTTCGCATGGGGTTGACGCCGGAAAGCTGAAGGCCACTGGCTATGGTCACGCTGATCCGATCGCCGACAATACCACGGCCCAGGGCCGCGCTAAAAATCGTCGAGTTGAGCTGCACCGACTCTCCGCTGCCCAATCCGGGCCAAAACCCGAGGCTGAATAATCCCCGGATCTTTTCTTTATTTTCTTTTTTTCTTTATTTTTTTCTTTATAAACGCCCTGAGAAATCAGGGCGTTTATGGGGAAGAGATCAGGTCCCTGTACCATCACCGCCTGCTCGTCGACCACTCTCCACCTTCGATTCTTTTTTATTTCTCTTGCTTTTACAGTAAAACACTGTATATTCTCATCTAACTTCATAAGTTGATTTGTAGTGTCTTTTTGTACCTCAATACCGGATTCCGGTTTTGATTCCAATAGCTTCGGATACCATTAGAGCTTCTGCTGATCACTAAGTAAGGAAAACAGTTTGAGACTTTTGCATCAGCAACCTTCCCCCCTATATAACATTATCGTAAATAAACTGGACGACATCGATTTTTTAATCCGTCGACACAATGATATCTTGGAAACCTAGGATTTTCAGTCAAGATCATGGCATGAAAAAAAATTACCACAGGCCTGACGGTACTCTTCGGGGAACATTTTTTTTTCATCATGCATCGGTTGGACGAAAATTCAATTTTTCCAGGTAACCTGAAGTCGACAGTCCCTCCCAGTTACTTTCATCTTTTAAATCATCCAACAAACAATAACAGAGACTTTTTTCGGACCGTCGCTACCCCGCTAACAAAAATTCTGCCAGGTAAAAACGTATACAATGAAGTCTATCCAAGGAGTTACATGAATTTCGAACAATTCAATTTTCACCCGGCCATAACCACCACCATAAAAAAGGCCGGCTACGCTGTACCCACCCCCATTCAGGTACAATCCATACCGCACCTGCTTCAAGGTAAGGACCTGCTTGGTCTTGCCCAGACAGGGACCGGAAAAACCGCAGCCTTCGTGCTGCCCACCCTGCAGAGACTGCAACAGAACCCGCGAAAAAAAACCAGAGCACTTATTCTTACCCCGACCCGGGAACTGGCCGAGCAGATCCATGAAAACATAACACTGCTGACGGGCAAAACCGGACTGCGGTCCTGTTCAATCTATGGCGGTGTCAGTAAAATCGGCCAGATAAAAAAGATGAACAGCGGTGTCGAAATCGTGGTCGCCTGCCCCGGCCGACTGCTCGATCATATCAACAGCAAGACCATTGACCTGAAAAATATCGAGGTTCTCATTCTTGACGAGGCTGACCAGATGTTTGATAAGGGGTTTCTGCCCGACATCCGGCGCATCCTTAAACATATTCCGAAAAATAGACAGTCCATGGTCTTTTCCGCAACCATGCCCGGTGAAATCAGACACCTTGCCGAAGATATCCTGTCTGACCATGTAACGGTTCAAGTCGACCATGAAAAACCGGCTGCAACAATCAGTCATGTCCTCTTTCAGGTAACCCAGAGCAGAAAAACCGCCCTGCTGAAAAATATCCTCCAGGGAAAGGATATGGCCACGACCCTGGTATTCACCCGGACCAAGCACAAGGCAAAGAACCTTGCCCGCCAGCTTGAAAAGGCCGGTTTCAGAGCGACTTCACTGCAGGGAAATATGTCTCAGAACCAGAGGAAACTGGCCATGGAAGGGTTCAAGACCGGCAAATTCAATATCCTGGTCGCCACAGACATTGCTGCAAGAGGAATTGACGTTTCAGGCATCTCCCATGTTGTGAACTATGACATTCCCGACACGGTTGAAGCCTACACCCACAGAACCGGACGTACCGGCAGGGCTGAAAAGAAAGGCGAAGCCTTCTCCTTTGTCACCTCTGAAGATGGCAAGATTATCCAGGTGGTTGAACGCACACTTGGACAGAAAATCCGACGCGAAACCGTGGCCGACTTTGATTATGGTCAGGACATTCCATCTTCACACCCCGGAGTGCACGGCAAAGGGGGCAGGAAAGGGAATGCGGGACGCAAACCGGCTTCGGTCAGGCAGAGAAAGAGCAAATCCCGTCAGCGGTCTTCATTTGGTCGCACCCGGTCAACAGCTGTAAATAAATAGTAAAATAATAAACCGCAGCCTGAGCCATCAGGCTGCACACCGGCTTTCACTCAGGGAAATCCGGTTTTGTTCAACAATGGTTTCCAAATGGAACCGCAAGCAAGGAGTATTACCATGGCAGAAGGAACAGTAAAGTGGTTTAATGATTCAAAAGGTTTCGGCTTTATCGAGCAGGATGGTGGACAGGATGTTTTCGTTCATCATTCAGCTATTCAGGCGGAAGGCTTTAAAAGTCTGCAGGAAGGGCAGCGAGTGACCTTTGACGTTGTCGATGGTGCCAAGGGGCCGGCTGCGGAAAACGTTGTCGCCCAGTAATTCAGACGACGACCCGAGCAAGGGCACTTTGAATAATACTTTTTTTTAAGGTGCCCCCAAGTTCCCCCCTGCCCCTGTTGCTGTTCTCTTCAACAGGGATCTTTTTCCGCCCTGCCGCTCCCCTTACCCGATCGTACAAAGAGAGTCAGCTGCCATGGAACCGGGCAGCCTGCATCAGACTGTTGATTTGAGGCTACTGGGAAAAAAGGCCTTTACAGCTGCTGTATTACCTGCAAAGTCTGCGTTGCTATTTCAAGCTCCTCGTCAGTCTGTACGACAAGGACTTTTACCAGACTGTCCGCAGACTGGATTTCCAGGATTGTTCCTTGTGGAGATCCGTTGTTTTTCCGGGGGTCAATCCGAATCCCGAGTCGATCAAGTCCCTGGCAGCTCAGCATCCTGACCCGGGCTGAATTTTCTCCTATTCCACCGGTGAAGACAATACAGTCCACCCCGCCAAGAGCGGCGCTATAGGCGCCTATATATTTTTTCAACCGATAACAGAACATGGTCAATGCAAGCCCGGCCTGATGATCTCCCCGACCGGCAAGTTCAGTTATGGTGCGCATGTCATTTTCGCCGCAGATGCCTTTGAGTCCACTCTGCTTATTGAGCATTTCGTCAAGTTCATCAACGGTCATACCGGTTTCCCTGGCCAGGAAAAAGAGAATGGCCGGATCAAGATCACCGCTGCGGGTCCCCATGATCAGTCCTTCCAGCGGCGTCAGCCCCATTGAGGTGTCAATACACTGTCCGCCTTGTATAGCAGCCGCGCTGGCCCCGTTGCCCAGATGGAGGCTGATGATGTTGAGCCCGGCAAGAGGCGTCTCAAGATGTTCCGCCGCCCGTTGAGCCACATACCCATGTGACGTACCGTGAAAACCATAACGCCTGACCTTGTGGTGTTCATAGAGGGCATAGGGGAGAGCATAGAGATAACCATGCTCCGGAATGGACTGATGAAAGGCGGTGTCAAAAACCGCAACCTGGGGAACAGCTGGAGCATGCTCCAGCGCCACCCGTATACCGGTCAGGTTGGCCGGATTATGCAGAGGAGCCAGCGGTATCAACTCTTCAATGGCCTCAATAACGCCGTCAACGATAAGGCACGGCGCATGAAAAGACTCTCCTCCATGGACGACCCGATGGCCGATCCCGGCCAGCTCCTGCACATTGGTCATGGTCCCGCTTTCCGTCAGCAGCTCACTCATAATGGCAATGGCCTGCCCATGTTCGGCAACCGGTCTTCTTTTTTGTATACTCTGTTCTGCGCCTGCGGCATTGGAAAATACCAGATGGACGGAACTGTACTCGGCACCGATCTGCTCTATCAGGCCGGTAGCGATTACAGTCAGATCGGGCAACACGAAGAGCTGAAACTTCAGCGAGGATGAACCGGCATTTAAGACAAGTATTTTCATGGGCTCTCTTTATGGAGAGGAACTGTTCAGAGCTTCTCCGTGTGTAACTATTCAGGTAGGGGCAGAGAATTAGCCCTACCACCACCTGTAACTGTTCAGGAGTGCTCCATATCTGTGCAGTCAGGCCTGTGAACTATAGTGATTCCTATGTGAATCAGGCCTGACCGTGCAGAGAGGTAGATAAGCGCAGACTTCGAGCGCAGACTCCGTGGGG
>DRKH01000250.1 GCA_011051825.1 Desulfobulbus sp. | reverse complement strand
GTAACTGTTTAGGAGTGCTCCATATCTGTGCAGTCAGGCCTGTGAACTATAGTGATTCCTATGTGAATCAGGCCTGACCGTGCAGAGAGGTAGATAAGCGCAGACTTCGAGCGTAGACTCCGTGGGGTGCTCCTGAACAGTTACAATGATCGTAAGACTGACGGAGTGTTTTTTCTCCCCCCCCTTTGAACTGAGATGATTTGCTCGTATCTCATTATGGAGTGGCAATATCTGTGAAAAAAACGTCCTTTAATGCAGGACAGATACCGGAAAAAAAATACTTTCGGATTGGAGAGGTCAGCAAGCTGGTTGGAGTTGATCCTCATGTGCTGCGTTATTGGGAAACGGAATTTAAAAATATTCGGCCCCACCGAGCAAAATCCAAACAACGGTTATACAGGAGAAACGACGTTGAAAATCTTTTGCGGATTAAAATACTCCTGCACGATGAAGGGTATACCATCTCCGGAGCCCGCAAGGTGATGAAAACAGGTAAAAAAACGGTGCCACTGCAGACGCCGGGGAAAAAGGAGGATGGAGACTGGAAACTCTCGGTGATAAAAGAAGAGCTGCTCTCCATTCTCCAGCAGTGTAACCAGAACGAAAAAAAATAGAGTAAAGGTTGACAGAAACACGGCTTGAATGATACAACAACAGCCGGAGTTGAGGTGAAGATCAGCGGTTTTTTTTATACCTCATAACGGTGTCATTCTTATGGCTGTGGCCTGGAAAAAGTGGTTCAGCCATACTTGGTTTTTACAATATGTTCGGAACGTGGCCTAGCCTGGTAAGGCGCTTGACTGGGGGTCAAGAGATCGGAGGTTCAAATCCTCTCGTTCCGACCAGACAAACGGGGATTTAAGCAGTTTGCTTGAATCCCCGTTTCTTTTTTCTCCAACAGGTTGCGATCCTGTAATAACTGCAGGCAGCAGGATATAATGTATTGTCTACTTGGTTCCAGTACCGGTAATCAGCCATTGAGGTGTCTTTTTCCTCGAACCATTTGTTGGCATCGACGTGTTGCTGTATTTCGTTTTTTTTGCCTTTTTTTCCTCATTGGCGTCTTTTTCTGTTCATCGGCAAACAGTGCTCCCGTGGCAACAGATACAAAAAAAATCATGCAGTTGGCCTACAGGTCTTATACCGGAGAGGGACAGCCTGTAAACTATGAGAAGGCCTTTCAGTTATATCTGGCCGCAGCTGAACGTGGAAATGCCGAAGCACAGTTTGTTGTCGGGGGGATGTATTATAAAGGCCAGGGAACCGATCCGGATCGATTAAAGGCCTTCAAGTGGCTGCGTAGGGCAGAACAGCAGGGAAAGACCAGCCCGGAGTCACTGGCGCTTATCGGTTCCATGTACCTGCAGGGAATCGGGGTGCCGCAGAATTATCTGGAGGCAAAAAGGTATCTCCATCAGGCTGCCGAGCAGGGGGACCTCTCGGCAAAAAAGGATCTGGCTTTTATCTACTACAATGGGTTTGGCGAGGAACCCGACTTTGCAAAAGCGCTGGCACTCTACACCGAGGTCGCTCTGCAAGGTGATGCTGCCGCCCAGAACAATGTCGGTCTTATGTATGCCAATGGTCTCGGAACCGATGTCGACCGGATGAAGGCATATGCGTGGTACAGTCTTGCCGCCAGCCAGGGCAATGCAAGTGCCGTGGTCGCCCGGAACAACCTGATGTTACGAATGAGCTGGAAAGAACTCAATCAAGCCCAGGCCTACTCGATTAAATTGTTTGAACAGGTTGAACAGAATACCGGGACCGGCCCGGCGGGCCCCCCGGTGAAGGGAGCGGTTCGCGTCAGGTGAAGCTCTCTTCGCATCTGAGGAGTTCGATAAGACTGTCCAGAGTGGCGGTGGCCATGATTTCCTGCCGCAGTCGGCTCGCACCCGGCAGACCACTCAGATATCTGCCGACATGATTTTTTATCCGAAAGAGCATCTTGTCCGCCTGCAGGTATTTCGTTACCAGTTCTATGTGCCGGAGTATTACTGGTACTCGTGCCGTAAGCGTGTCGGGCCTGCCCGTTTTAGAAAACACCCAGGGGTTGCCCAGGGCGCCGCGACCAACCATGACACCGTTACATCCGGTTTCAGAGAGCATTCTCCGGCCATCGGCATAGGTTAGAATGTCACCGTTTCCGATAACCGGAATGGAGACTGCATCCTTGACCCGGGCAATGAGCTCCCAGTCGGCATGACCGCCGAAGGCCTGGGTCCAGGTTCTGGCATGCAGCGTAACCGCGCAGGCGCCTGCATCTTCCGCCATCCGGGCAAATTCGGGTGCTATGATTTTTTCGCTGTTCCAGCCGCTGCGGAACTTGACGCTTACCGGTAGAGGCGAGTGTCTGACGACCTGGCTGATAATTCTTTCCGCCAGTTTGATATCCTTCATCAGGGCGGCGCCTGCTCCTTTTTTTACGACCTTACGGACCGGACAGCCCATGTTGATGTCGATGAAATCACCGTCGGCCCGGGTGATCAGGCCCGCCGCTTGCGCCATCACTTCCGGATCGCTGCCGAAGAGTTGAATCGACAGCGGTCGATCCGCTGCCCTGGACTGCAGAAGGATTTTGGTGTTTTTCTGCCCGTAAACCAGCCCATGACAACTGATCATCTCGGTAAAGCAGAGAGAGGCGCCCTGTTCCCGGCAGAGGAGACGGAAGGCAAGATCGGTATATCCGGCAAGAGGTGCAAGAACATACGGATTGTCAGCCAGAAGTGAAGCTATATCCATGATCGATCACCTCGGTATTCAAGCCGGACGGGATCCGCTATTTTCCTGTTGAGTTTATCAAACATTGTAGTATAAGAGTGGCATTGTCTGTAACTGTTCTGCAGCAGCACATCCCCGAATTTGCGCGTGTCCGGGGCACCGCAGGACGGTAACTGGTCACAGGATTTGTAACTATGTGTTTTCATCTACCTTAAAGCTGTAAGTGATCAGGGGTGCCGTAGGTTCGTGCAGGCGCGACCGTGCGAAGAGGTAAGCGAGCCTGCGAGACTCCGTACGGTGCCCCTGAACACCTACGCAGGACGATTGTAAGGAACTGCAGGAATCTGTCCATGATCCTGCAACATGATTTTCAGCTTTTGAAAGCTGACACAATTTCATTTTATTTTTTTTTCTGCAAGCATATTTTTTTTCTGCAAGCATAATCTGACGGAGCCCCGGCCATGAGTCTTTCATTTGATAGAGAGCAAACAGAACTCTCTGCCCAGGAAATCGCCTCGCTGAAGGAAATGCGCACCCGTTGCGCCAAGCGAATTCTGTTGTCTACCTCTCTTGCGGCTTCCGGACATCCCGGAGGATCGCTTTCCTCCCTCGACATGCTGCTTGTTGCCTATGGGGTGATCAAGCATGATCCCCGGCAGCCGCGGTGGGACGGCCGCGACCGTTTCGTCGAGAGTATCGGTCACATCTCTCCCGGTGTGTATTCTGTTCTTGCAGAATATGGATATTTTACCGAAGAAGATTTTCTCTGTGGTTTCCGACGTACCGGTTCCGGTTTTCCCGGCCATGTCGAATCCATCGTTCCCGGTGTTGAATGGGATACAGGCAATCTCGGTCAGGGCTTGAGTACTGCCGTCGGTATGGCTCAGGCATTCAAGGTCAAGGGGCGGGATAACCGGGTTTTCTGCCTGATGGGTGACGGTGAGCACCAGAAGGGACAGATTGTCGAAGCCGTTCGTTACGCCCATAAATATAAGCTTGACAACCTGACAGTCCTCCTTGACAGGAATCGGCTGCAGATCTGCGGAAAGACCAAAGACGTGATGCCGCAGCCAATCGGCAAACTCTATGAAACCCTGGGCTGGAACGTGGTTCGTCTCAAGGACGGCCATGACTACAATGCCATTTTCAAGGCCATGACCACGGCCTGTGCCAATACGTCCGGGGTACCGACCATTATCATTGCCGAGACCGTAATGGGCAAGGGGATATCCTTTATGGAGAATGTGCCCAAGTATCACGGTTCACCGCTGAGCCCGGATCTTCTTGCCGATGCGCTCAAAGAGCTTGGGGTTGAGAACGACTTTGATACCTGGCAGCAGCGCCGTAATGAGCCGGTTCGGACCAATACGATTATGGATCCGAAATCCGATTATCCGGACGTGGTCGGTGGTGAACCGATACTGTACGATACCGAGACCGTAACCGATAACCGCTCGGCCTACGGCAATGCCCTGCTCGGCCTTGCCGAGGCAAATAACACAGCCGGTAAACCGCCTGTAATCGCCGGTATTTCCTGCGATCTGGAAGGGTCGGTCAAAATGGGCGGTTTCCATAAACACAGCCCTTCGGCCTATTTTGAGGCCGGTATTCAGGAGCATCATGCCGCTGCCATGGGCGGGGCCATGAGTACGGAGAATCTGGTCACGTTTTTCTCAACCTTCGGTGTTTTCGCTGTTTCCGAGGTCTATAACCAGAACCGTCTCAGCGATTTTAATCATGCCAATCTCAAGATCGTCGCCACCCATGTCGGTCTTGATGTTGGTGAGGACGGGCCGACCCACCAGTGTATTGATTACCTGGGGCTCTTGAAAAATCTGTTCCGGTTTTCGGTGTTCATGCCGGCGGACCCCAATCAGACCGATCGTATTGTCCGCTTTATCGCTACCGAGCCCGGCAACCATTTTGTCGGCATGGGACGATCTAAAATACCGGTCATCACCACGGAAGACGGAGCACCATTTTACGGTATTGATTATACCTTTGTCCCGGGTCGGGCCGACTGGCTTCGCCGTGGCACCGAAGCAACAATCATAACCTACGGTGCTCTCACCCTGGCGTCTCTGGAGGCCTGGAAAATTCTGCAGGACCAGGGCCATTCCGTCGGCGTGCTCAACATGGCCTCCCTGATTCCCCTGGATGTCGACAGTCTGGTCGAGGCTGCTGAAATCGGTCCGATTCTGACGGTTGAGGATCATCATGTTGCAACCGGACTCGGGGCCAGTGCCTCGGTTGCTCTCATGGACAGGTCTCTATCCGTGCCTTTCCGCCGCCTTGGAGTCGCGCATTATGCCTCGTCCGGCAAACCGGCCGAACTCTATGCCGAGCAGGGGTTGGACGGTGCCGCTATTGCCCGGTCTGTTCTGGAGTTGATCGGCTAGCCGACGAAAAAATAAAAAAAATGGTAACTGTTCAGGAGCACCTCATCTTCGCCCATTTAAGCCAGTTCGAGGTGCACAAGTACGCTTCACAGTCTTAAATGAACATCTTAAATAAACAAATCTAAGGCACTCCTGAACAGTTACAGTCTGCGGTATTGCGTAAATTGTGTCCTTATCTGAATAGGTACACAATTTGGATGTAATGCCAAGGGCATGACATCCCGGTGAACGGTTACGTTCGCAATGATCTTCCTGATTACGTATAAAGCTCAGCTTTTCACAACTCAGGGATACCATCGCTTGTTCTTCCGGATTGCAGGGCCCTGTACATTCATTATTAATTCAGTGGGTTCGTAATGCCCTCCGGTATTCAGCGATGGTATCCCCTGCATTCGGCTGAGGATTGTGGGTGATCAGAATGATCTTTGTGAAATATGCGGGCTAACGAGCCGTCATGGAGTGCCCTTGCTCCTGTTTTCTTTCCTGATTTTGTTCAGAGTTCCGATATAGATCCGTTCGGATAAATCATCAATGATGATGCTCAATGCCTCATTCTCCGCAGTTGTACTCAGGGTCTGGGCCGGATAGTCTTCGGTCCATATTTCATTGGGTACCTCCCAGAGTGTCTGTCCCGTTTTCAGGTCCTTGAGAACATATCGAACCCCGATCTTGATCTTAACATCGGTGGTAACGGTATTGCCAGCCCATGCAATGCTTGGCAGATCAATATAATAAATCTCACCGGCAAGGATCAGGTCGGCTTTGGGCTTATCTTTGGTCAGGATTACGGCTTCAGACTGTTGAAACCAGCGTGAGAGCGATTTGTACAGCGTAATATCAATCCCCAGTTTGCTGGTTCTGTTCTTCCACTCAGGCATATAAATGGTTCTGGTCGGTCCGTCATAGACACTTGGGAAATAATACCCACACCCCCCGAGAAGGAGGAAACAAGAGGCCAACAGGACGAGGATGGAGATGTTTTTTTTCACAGACGGACTCCGTAAGATGAAAGTTCACTGGGCTATGGTGCCAACATTTTGAATTACAAAGCAATGTTCCGGTTACAACTCTCTCGGTTGTAACTCTCTCGGGGCAGGGCTGCTCATTACCCCTACCAGAACTGCGCCTGGATCGTAACCTTTTTTGTAACTGGTCACAGGATTAGTAACTATGTGTTTTCATCTACCTTAAACCTCATAGCCGTCAAGCTAAGAATAAATGTCATTGGCAGAAGAAAAAAGTAGGGCGGGCATTGCCCACAAAAAAAAGCTGCCAAACCCCATACTCTTTATATGGAGCAACGTCCTTCCGGCGAAGCAGCTATTATTATAACCCACTTTCTGTTGGTGGGCGGTGCCCACCCTACACAAAACTGATCCTGATTACCTACAAAACTCAGCTTTTCACAACTCAGGGATAACATCGCTTGTTCTTCCGGATTGCAGAGCCCTGTAAATTCATCATTAATTCACGGGGTTCGTAATGTCCTCCGGTATTCAGCGATGGTATCCCTTGCATTCGGCTGAGGATTGTGGGGGATCAGAAAACTGATTGATCTTTTTGTCATCAATCGCCAGCAGGTAAGCGTAGACTCCGTGTGGTGCCCCTGATCACTTACCCTTTTTTTTATATAGGGGCTATCCACTTAACGCAAGTTATTTAATCGTAGGTTGGGTTAGCGGATTAATTCTCGGTTATTGCCGGGTTACGTTACGCTGCGGTTGCTTCCTGCGTGTAAAGGTTGAAACGGCATGAAAACAAGCATAACCAGCAAATGCTGATACTGTGCCCGCTAACCCAACCCGCATTGAGGCCATTGAATCCGACTGGCTCCAAGTGGGTACCTCATTTTTTATATCTCAACTTCATACAACAATATTAACAAGTTTGCCCTTTACCACAATGACTTTTTTGGGCTTTTTCCCCTGAAGAAACTGGGTCGTCCGTTCGTCGGAAAGTGCCATTTCCTCTATCTGCCGACTGTCGATATCTGCCGGGGCCTGGAGGCGGGATCGGACTTTACCATTGACCTGAATAACGATGGTTATCTCTTCTTCTCTGGCGGCCTCGGTGTTGACTTCGGGCCATGGCCTGTGATCAAGAGCCGTATCGTGTCCGGTGATCTCCCACATTTCTCCGCAAAAATGAGGCACCATGGGATAGAGGAGCTGTATGGTTATCTCCAGAGCCTCTTTAACGACCGCAGGTTCAAGATTGCTTTTTGTATCGTCCGCCGACAGGGTACTGATCAGATTGATCAACTCCATAACTGCGGAGATCGCGGTGTTGAAATGAAAGTTGCTTTCAATGGAATCCGTGACCCGGGCAATGGTCTGATGTGTTTTTCGATAGAGTTGACTGTTGACTGTATCCAGTGCGGTAAAGTCACAGTTTGTGCTGTCATTAAAACAGTCAAGGTGCTGATGGATAAGACGATAAACCCGGTTCAGAAATCGCGATGACCCATCAACGCCCTGGGCGTTCCATTCCAGATCCCGTTCCGGAGGCGCGGCAAACAGGGAAAACAGGCGTGTGGTATCGGCCCCGTATCTTTCTATAAGATCACTGGGGTCTACAACATTTCCTTTAGATTTTGACATTTTGGCCCCATCTTTAATCACCATGCCCTGGGTGAGAAGATTGGTAAAGGGCTCATCAATCTCAAGGTAGCCGAGATCTCGAAGGACGCGGGTAAAAAATCTGGAATACAGCAGGTGGAGGATGGCATGTTCCACCCCGCCGATATATTGATCCACAGGCAGCCAGTAGGCAGCGGCCCTGGGATCCAGCGGTGCCTGATCGTTACGCGGGCTGGTGTAGCGGGCAAAGTACCAGGAGGACTCCACAAAAGTATCCATAGTGTCGGTTTCCCGCCGGGCAGCTCCCCCACATTTTGGACATGTGGTCGTGTAAAAATCGACCTGCTGGTGCAGGGGCGCGTGGGCTCCGTCGGGAGAATCGGCACCGGGAAGAACAACCGGCAGCTGCTCTTCCGGAACCGGCTGGATTCCGCATTTTTCACAGTAGATGACAGGTATCGGCGCTCCCCAGTAGCGCTGTCTTGAAATTCCCCAGTCCCTGAGGCGGTAGGTGATAAGCGCCTTACCGAAGCCCTTGGCGGTTGCATGGTCTATTATGCGTTGTTTTGCCTCTGCCGATTCCATGCCGGTAAACCGGCCCGAATCGATCAGAACCCCGGGTTGTTCGAAGGCCGCCTCCATGGTTTCGGCAACCAGTTCCGTTTCCTGCGGCTGGACAACAGGTCTGATTGGAAGATTATATTTGACGGCAAATTCAAAGTCACGTTGATCATGGGCCGGAACAGCCATGACTGCTCCGGTTCCGTATTCCATCAGGACAAAGTTGGCAACATAGATCGGAACCCGTTCGCCATTATAGGGATTGATGCAATATGAGCCGGTAAAAATACCATGCTTATCCGGTTCATGGTCTGCAGCGGCCCTTTGTTTTTCAAGCAGCGTTTTTTCAATAAAGGCCCGGACTTCCTTTTCCTGTTTTCTTCCCTTTATGAGTTGCTCAATGAGCGGATGTTCGACGGCCAGCGACATAAAGGTGACCCCGTAAATCGTATCCGGCCTGGTGGTGAAGATGGTGACTTTTTCTTTACTGTCCTCTACCTGAAAATCACAGGCCAGGCCCTGGCTCTTGCCAATCCAGTTCCGTTGCATGGTGACTACTTTTTCAGGCCAGCCGGTGAGTTTGTCGAGATCCTGCAGCAGCTCTTCGGCATAATCGGTAATTTTGAAAAACCAGCCGTGCATGGTTTTCGGGACCACCTGTTGGTCGCAGCGCCAGCAGGCACCATCTATGACCTGTTCTCGGGCCAAAACCGTTTTGCAGTCACTGCACCAGTTCACAGTGGTTTCCTTGCGGTAGACCAGACCTTTTTCAAGCATCTGCAGAAAGATGAACTGTTCCCAGCGGTAATACTTCGGGTTACAGGTGGCAATCTCCCGGTCCCAGTCATAGCTCAGCCCCATGGCCTTGAGCTGGCTACGCATATAGTCAATGTTGTCATAGGTCCAGGCCGCAGGATGAATACCTCTCTTCATGGCGGCGTTCTCAGCCGGCAGGCCGAAGGCATCCCAGCCCATGGGGTGAATTACGTTGTAACCGCGCATCCGTTTATAGCGCGCAATAACATCACCGATACTGTAGTTGCGCACATGTCCCATGTGAATGCGTCCGGATGGATAGGGAAACATTTCAAGGACATAGTATTTTTCCCGGTCCGGATCTTCGCTGACTTTGTAGGATTTTTCCTGTTCCCAGCGTTGTTGCCATTTACTTTCAATGGATTTGAAGTCGTATCTGTCTGTCATAACCGTTTATGGAAAAGTGAAAAGAAGAATAAGGTGCCAAAGCGTTGTCGGTAACGTGTTTTTCTGTAAATAGCCCACGTAGTAGTGTTGGTTAGGCTATTTTCATGGTTTGTTGTGGCTGGGACGGTAAAATATGGTCCAGCCTGCTGGTTTATCTGTAAATCGGCGCGGAGCGCCTGGATGCAACGCAGCACCGCAGAGCGGTGCTGCAAGAGTATTCTTGTTATACTGCTCTGCGGTGTAACATATTAACCTTTGGTTTCAAAACAAGGTTGCCCGCCCGCTCTGCGGGTAAATGAGTGCTCCATAATGAAAACATTTTCATCGTTCGTTGTGTCCACCGGGCATGGAGGTTTATCTCTAAATAGCGCGTTTCGAGTTCCGGGTGCCGGGTTTTAAGTGTCCTGTTGCGCTCTGGGCGGAACTCAACCCAGATCGTCGGGTGGCTGCATGGACGTGTAGTTTTCAAAGGTCGTGTAGTGGGCCAGGAAGGTTAACTTAACCGTACCGGTCGGACCATTTCTCTGTTTGCCGATAATAATTTCAGCAAGACCCCGGTTTGGATTGTCCTCTGCCTTATTGTATACTTCATCCCGGTAGATAAATCCGATCACGTCCGCATCCTGTTCAATGGCACCGGATTCACGAAGGTCCGAGAGCTGGGGTCGCTTGTCGGTACGACTTTCCAGTCCGCGGTTGAGCTGCGACAAGGCGATTACCGGTACATCCAGCTCTTTGGCCATGGCCTTGAGAGAGCGGGAAATGTCGGAAATCTCCTGGGTTCGGTTTTCATTTTTGGATCGTCCCTGCATAAGCTGCAGGTAATCGACAACGACCATGCCCAGGTCCTGTTCGGACTTGAGTCGTCGCGCCTTGGCGCGCATTTCAAGAACCGTCATGCCGGCGGTATCGTCAATGTAGATGGGGGCTTCGGCCAGGATGCCGGTTGCCCTGGTTAAATCAGGCCAGTCTTTTTCAAGCAGTCTGCCGGTACGGATACGCTGGGAATCTATACGGCCTATGGAACAGAGCATACGGAGCGCAAGCTGTTCCATGGACATTTCCAGACTGAAGACGGCAACGGGAATTTTTTCGATAATGGCGGCATGCTGAACCATGTTCATGGCCAGGGCGGTCTTGCCCATTGAGGGCCGACCGGCAAGTATGATCAGGTCGGAAGGCTGCAGACCGGCGGTCATTTTGTCAAGTTGCTCATAGCCGGTGGCAACGCCTGTGATGTGCTCCTGTCGGTCAAAGAGTTTAGTAATTCGGTCAAAGGCCTTGGGCACAATGTCGGACATGGGCTGGAAGCCCTGCTTCTTCTTGGACTGAGCTATTTCAAATATGGTCTTTTCCGCTTCATCAACCAGAGCGTCGATGTCATCCTGGGCATCGTAACAGCGGGCGGCGACCTCTGAAGTGGTCCGGATCAGCTGACGTAGAACTGATTTTTTTCGTATGATCTCTGCATGATGCACCAGAGTTCCGGAAAAAGGTATGATATCCGTCAACAGGGCGAGATAGGCAGGGCCGCCTATTTCTTCAAGTTTATTCCTGTCGCTCAGGAGATTGGCGACAGTGATCAGGTCATGGGGTTCACGCTTTTCAAAGAGATCAAGCATGGCCCGGTAGATCGTTTTATGGGCATCGCGGTAAAAGTCTTCCGGGGTGAGGATTTCTGCAATTTTGAGTATGGACTTGTCCTGCAGCAGAACCGTGCCGAGAACCGCCTGTTCGGCGTCGAGATTTTGCGGTGGTATATTGCCGGGAGAATCCTGCATTGTGGGAACTGTTTGGTATTGCATGATTCCTCAATCGTACTGCGATTGCAGTGCAATGAAAAGAAAAATAGTCGTAACTGTTCAGGAGCACCCCATCTGCACGCGATCATGCCGGCTCACATAGAACTCACTATAGCTCTCCAGCATGCTTGCGCACATCTGGAGCACTGCACAACAGTTACATCCCGGGTGACTGCAAGTTTCCTGCATGCACCTGAATAGTTACAGGTGGTGGTTGGGCTAGTTCTCTGCCCCTACCTGAATAGTTACCAAATAGTCTAAAAAAGTGATGCCGGTCATTGGCGTGAGGGAAGGGGGACCGGCGGCTTGGAACGGCCGCCTCCTGTATGGCAGGGGCGGCTATTCCTGAGCTTGTTTTTCGGCCCGGGAGCCTGTTAACCAGACCTGACGTAACTGATCACAGAATTAGTAACTATGTGTTTTCATCTACCTTAAACCTGTAAGTGATCAGGGGTGCCGTAGATTCGTGCAGGCGCGAAGGCAGCAGGTAAGCGAGCCTGCGAGACTCCGATAGCCCCTCTATGCGTGCAGGCGCGACCGTGCGAAGAGGTAAGCGAGCCTGCGAGACTCCGTGCGGTGCCCCTGATCACTTACGACCTGACCGGTAACGATTATTCCATTTCCGCTGTCTCTTCCGTCTCGGGTGTTTCCGTCTTCTCCGGTATCTCTGCTGCTTCTGAGTCTGCACCTTCCGCGACGATCTGGACGGTAAGCAACGAGGTCATCTGGTAGCCGACTTTAACCGTAACGGTTGTCTCCCCAATATTTTTAATGGGCTCGGCCAAAAGAATGGAGCGACGGTCAAGGGTAACGCCGTTTTCTGCGAGCTGATCGGCGATATCCTTGGTGCCGACCGAGCCGAACAGACGGTTTTCACTTCCGACCCGTCGGGAAATAATAACAGTTTTCGTCTCAAGTTTGGCAGCCAGAGCTTCTGCTTTCTTCTGTTCAGCTTCCCGCCGTTTGGTGATGGCCTGCTGTTCGTGTTTCAGTCGGGCCAGGGCGGCTTTATTGACAGCCACAGCCTTCTTCTGAGGAATGAGAAAGTTCCTGGCATAGCCGGGTTTCACGTTTACAATGTCACCCTCGAGCCCCAAGGTGTCAATAGTTTCTTTGAGTATGATTTCCATGGATATTCCCTCTTGTTGTATTCATCAACGGCACCTGGGTGCGTCGATTGCATTCAAGTACAAGTGCTGTTCCAACGAATAGTTTTCGTTATAGAGATAATTGTCGTTATGTAGATTCCGGCATACAAGTCACCGGCAACGTTTTCTTGACCGCTCTACATGTCCCGCTCTGACTGCGGTCCCTGCTCAGGCGGTTCATTTTCTTTTTCAGGTCTGATGTTCATCCAGGTCTCACCGATTCCCAGCAGGGTAATAAGCACCAGGCCATAACTCTGGATGACCAGCATTACGTACAGCAGTATCCTCAGGTACGGGGGCACCTTCCATCTGCCGAGCAGGTGGATGAAAACCGCCAGTCCCTGGAAGAAGTAGACCACACCTGAAATCAGCAGCACATTCAGGCCCAGATCTTTCAGTCGGTTATCACTGAGCAGAAAGAGAACCGTTGCTGCAATGGGTATCCAGACCAGTTGTTCAGGCAGCTTCCAGTAACTGTATGGTGGTCGAGTTGTAGTCTCAGGATGTCGCCGCCGCAGCAGACTGTTCAAGACGACCTGATTCATCCATACGGTCACAAGCACACTGCAGCAGAGGATACCCGGCAGAATTCTTGGTATCAACTCCCGCAGTTCGGCAATGACAGAGGCCAGTTTTGCCTGCATTTCGGCAGGCAGATCGGCGTTTGTCCTGTACAGCTCGTAGGTCTGAACAAAACCGGCATCAAGCAGGTTGACAAGGTGCTGATACGGTTGTATCCCTGTAAACATGCCGTATATTGTCCAGAAGATGAACCAGCTGATGCCCAGGATCAAGACACCGTAGCCGCCGGTCACGGCCTCATTCCTGTTTGCACGTCCACAGCTGTACAGGCTGTAGCCCAGTGGAACAAGCGTCAGGGTAAACAGAAAAAGGTCCAGCCGGCCTGTCAAAAGTGCACCGGCACCGGCTATCAGCAGGCTGTTGCGCAGGGTAATAATACCCTGTTCATAACCTTCAACCGTCAGCACATATGCAATCGGCACTGCAAGGACCCCGAGAAGCCACCCGAAAAGGGAAGGCAACAGGGTCGGGATAAAGTAGATGGCGGCGATAAACAGAACCGACCGGGATATATATGGTGAGCGTTTCCAGCCTGCGCTGTTGGACGCCGTCATCTTTTGCTCAACGTGCTTGTTTGTACGTCGTTAAAACTGAGTTGGTCCGCTGTAGGGCAGCAGGGCAAGGTGGCGGGCGCGTTTAATTGCTTCCGTGACCTGCCTCTGATGGGTAGCGCATGTGCCCCAGATGCGTTTAGGGATAATTTTACCCCGCTCTGTGACGAAATTGCGTAATGTTTTCGCATCCTTGTAGTCGAGGACCAGTTCTTTGTCGGTGCAGAATCGGCATACACGCCTTCTGTAGAACATTCTTTTCTGTGGGGGCATTGTATTTCTCCTTAATCCTGTCTATTCGTTGGCAGTGGTTTTTTCAGCTGTTTTCGCCTGTTCTTTCTGCTCGCCGGTTTCTTCAGTTGTTGCGGCTTCCGTTTCAGTCTCTGCTTCGTCGGTCTCCACGGCAGCTGCGCGAGCGGCGAAGGCATTCTGTTCCCTGGTGATAGCATCCTGGTCCATGTTGTCGGCAAGTTTAATGGTCAGGTAGCGAAGAAGACGATCATCAATTCGAAAAATACGCTCGATTTCGTTAATGGTTTTACCCGGAGCCGCAAAGTTCAGGTTAACATAATATCCTTGAACTTCTTTCTTGATTTCATAGGCCAACCGTTTAATACCCCATCGGTCGGTATCGATAACCGTTCCCCCGTCATCGGTAATGATGGCGCAGGTTCGTTCTATGATTTCTGTGAATTGATCCTCGCCCAGATTTGGACGGAGAATAAACGTGGTTTCGTAATGACGCATGATTCCTCCTCGTGGTCAAATTGGCCCTCGCTTCTTTCCTTTCAGATGAGAGCGAGAAGGTTATAGGTTGAAACCTTTTATAATACCATCAGGCGGGATACTGTCAAGAATTAAAAAAACGTTTTTGTCCACCTACAGACATGGACGACAGATGTCAGGGGGCAGGAAAGGGTAGAGTTCTTGTCGGCGGTGACAACGAATTGATCACAGGTAAGGGCAGCGGGAAAAAACAAGTATCTCGTAATGCGCCGGATTGTGTTCCGGATTCAAGAGGTGAAAAGGAACGCATAAATCGTGCACCCATCTGAAGAATTACTTTTTTTCTGTCTTTTCCATCTCTTTGATTGCCTGCCATTGACGGCGCAGTTCCTGATCTGTACCTGTGGGCGCTCCGTTGAAAACGTGAGGGTGGCGACGAATCATTTTATCAATGATTGTCTGCAGGGCATCCTCGGTGGTAAAGATATCCTTTTCCCTGAACATCTCGCAGAGAATGGTCAGGATAAAAAAGAGATCACCGATCTCCTCACGGATGTGTTGTGGTTCACCATTATCAATGGCTTCTGCGAGTTCACGGCTTTCTTCAATAAGATATTTTTTTATACTGGCCGGTGTTTGTTTTTTATCCCAGGGACAGCCGTTTTCACTTCGGAGCTGTTGAATTATTTCTTCAAGCCTGGATAATCGATGCGGTTGTGTCATTGTGTTGGCCGGGAAGAGGTACGGCGTGGATGGACTTGACTCAATCAGGTTGTTTTGAGCGGGTTGAAAAAATACCTAAGTAATCAGGGCAGCTGAAACCACAGAGTTTCAAACCCTGTGACGAGATACAAAGAGACCGTCGGGTCATACCGGATGGAGTTGGATGAGCAGGCGGTAAAAAATAAAAAAAGTCGTAACCGCTTACCGTCTCAGGATTCGTGAACTCTGTTGCTCTTGGTGAACGGTTACAAAAACTCGGTGCCTGGAAATTACATTATTCGTTGAGGACCTGCAACGCCTTGTCTATTTTCTCGTCATCACTGAGACTGCTTTTGTGGAGGATGTCATCGATTTGATCAAGTTTCAGCTGCAGACCTGCTGCCGCAATTTCGAGGTCCTGTATTGTCTGTGCAGCCGAAGATTCGGTTACATCCATGGCATTACGCAGGTCATCTGCGTTGCGGACAAGAGATCTCAGCTGGGCAATCTTATCGAGCCGAAGAAAAAGTTCATCAAAGTTGACCGGCTTTTCAAGGTAATCCACTGCGCCCTTTTTCATGGCGTCAACAGCGGTATCGATTGATGAGTGTGCCGTAATGACGATTACCTCTGTCAGGACATCACGTTCTTTTGCAATCTGCAGAAGTTCTATTCCGCCAATATCTCCGGGCATGACCAGGTCTGTGATAATTACATCAAAATGTGAGTGGTCAAGATCTCTGGCTGCTTCAAAACCGTCGACAGCCACGGTTACGGTATATCCGGCGTCCTGAAGTCTTTTTTCAAAAAGACGCCTGATTACAGGATCATCGTCAGCAACAAGAATTGACATGGTCATATGGAATCTCCCTGCGGGTGTTGCAATCTGTTTCAGTTTTGGAATGGAATATCAACAATAGCGTATTCTCAACATATTGAAGGAAAAATCGTAACTGTTCAGGAGCACCCCACGGAGTCTACGCTCGAAGTCTGCGCTTATCTACCTCTCTGCACGGTCAGGCCTGATTCACATAGGAATCACTTATAGTTCACAGGCCTGACTGCACAGATATGGAGCACTCCTAAACAGTTACAGGTAGTGGTTGGGCTAGTTCTCTGCCCCTACCTGAATAGTTACGAAAAATCTAACCTAAGTTCATAAGCTGTCAGCTTGTGCGTAACTGATAACAGGGTAGTCAACCTGGTGTCATCTCAAGGAAGAAATTTACATTTTATTTCAGTTGATAAAAAATAGAACGCAGGTGCCGTTTTGGTACAAACCGTGGACATATACCGGTCAGGGATTCGGTAGAACCAATTATGAGGTATCCGTCCGGTTCAAGAATATCGGCAATCTTGTTAAAAAGTTTTTTTCGGTCTTCAAGGGTAAAGTAAATTGCAACATTGCGGCAGAAAACAATATCAAATTTTCCCAGGCCGGCAAAGGGGAGCATCAGGTTCAGCTTGCGAAAATTCACCATAGCCCGGATTTCATCTTTAATTTTCCAGTATCCACCGGTCATGGTGAAGTACTTGTTGAGTTTGTCCCGGGCCAGACCGCGTTCAATTTCAAATTTATTATATTTTCCGGTACTGGCCTGGGTCACGGCTGATTCAGAGATATCCGTTCCCAGCAGTTTGATTGAGTATTTTGAGGTGTCGCCGAGCAGTTCTTTGAGAACGATGGCAATGGAATAGATTTCCTGGCCGGTTGATGAGGCTGCACTCCAGATGCGAATAGGTGTTTTCATCAAGGCTGATCTCGGAGTACGGGCATCAATGAGTTCCGGTAAAATTTTATGCTGCAGGAGCTCAAACGGACCGCTATCACGAAAGAAAAGGGTCTCGTTGGTGGAGATGGCATCGATGATCTGTTTCTCAATGGACTTGCGGGGCTCTCGTCGTGCCTTGAGATAGAGTTCCTGATAGGTGCTGCATCCGTTTTCTTCGGCAATGGACGACAGTCTCGTCTCCAGGAGGTATTTTTTTGAGGCATCAAGATGTATCCCACATATATCATGGATATATTTTGTGATCGTCTTGAGCTCTTCGGGAGTGATCTTGATCATAATCTGGCGATTGCGCTATTTAACCGTCTTTACAATTTCTGCAGCTATACGATCAAGAGGCACAACCATATCAATCAGCCCTTTTTCCGCTGGAGCCTTCGGCATGCCGTAGACCACGCAGGATGCCTGGTCCTGACCAATAACAATGGTTCCTTTCTGTTTGAGGACTTCCAGCCCCTTGGTTCCGTCAGATCCCATGCCTGTCATAATGACCGCCGTTGTTCTGCCGACATAGTAGTCGGCGACTGAACGAAAGAGATAGTCCACGGAGGGCTTGCAGGAGTTTTCCGGGGGATCATTGGTGATCTTGATAAGCCGGTTCCGGCCGTCGGTGGAGGCAACCAGTTTCATCTGCTTGCCGCCTGGCGCAATATAGGCAATGTTGGGTTGAATGGCCTCGCCGTCTTCCGCCTCTTTAACGGTAATGGCGCATTTGGCATTCAGACTGCCGGCCAGGGACTTGGTAAAAACGGGCGGCATGTGTTGGACCAGGACAATGGGGACACCGATATCCGCAGGCAGCATGGGCATCATCCGGCTGAGGGCATTGGGGCCGCCGGTTGAAATGCCCAGAGCTATGATTTCCGATTTACCGCGACGGGCAGCCGCCTGTCCGCTTACAACAGGTTTCCTGGCTGCCGGCTGCCGGGGGACGGACTTTCGTGCCGTGGTCGGACGGCAGCAGGACCCCATGGAACCGACCGTCGTCCTTCCTGTTTGAAAGGCCTTGATCAGAGGCGTCAGCAGGATACGCAACTGCTTTTTACTGTCGGCTATGTTTGTGGTGCTGGGTTTGAGCAGGAAATCATAGGCTCCCAGTTCCAGAGCCTTCATGGTCATGTCTCCACCCTCGGATGTGAGAGTGGAAACCATAATGGCACTGACGTCCGGTGCCTGTTTCTGCAGGTGTTCCAGAACCTCAATACCGTTCATCTCCGGCATCTCAATGTCAAGGGTCAGAAGGTCGGGCTTGAGAGTGCGGATCTTTGACAGGGCTATTTTGCCGTTATGGGCAACGCCGACGACCTCGACACCTGGAATTTCAGCAAGAACATCACTGACTGCCTTCCGGTAGACAATGGTGTCATCAACAACGAGAACTTTTATTTTTTTGGACAGCATATGAATTGTATTCAACAGACCGGTCGGTTTCACCTGTACAAGCTGCGACCGGGACAGTTATGAACCCGTTGATTAAGGGTATTTTCGCCCAGCCGGACGACTTGTTCGTTCAGCGATCTCTGCGTTATACAAAAAATTTTGTATACCTTGACTTTGAACGAAAATCCTCATTAATCAACAGGCTCAGTTATGGGGATAAAATGTCGGCTTGGTAAAAAAGACAGTATTTCTGCATGCCGCGATAGGTACGGACCATAACAGAATCTGTCGGTTTGTTCGAGAGTAAAGAGCTGTATGGAAAGAACAGATCACGTAACTGGTCATAGGATTTGTAACTATGTGTTTTCATCTACCTTAAACCTGTAAGTGATCAGGGGTGCCGTAGATTCGTGCAGGCGCGACTGGCCGCTATAGCCCCTCTATGCAGGCAGTCGCGACCGTGCGAAGAGGTAAGCGAGCCTGCGAGACTCCGTGCGGTGCCCCTGATCACTTACCAGATCACCTCTTTTAACTGTCGAACTGGCCGTGCCGTCCACGGTGAGTTTCGGAATCAATCTTCAGGACCTCGTCAACGTTGAGAATGCCGATAAGCTTGCTTTCCGTCTTGTAGACCCCGGTGAAAAATCCTCCCTGAATACCATTCATGTTGGCGGGAGCGGGTTCGATACGGTCGGGGTCGGCCATGACGACATCACTGATCCGGCGAACAAGCAGCCCTATATGTTCACTGGGGGCATTGACGATAATATTTCGTGGGTCATCATCCAGGTTTGTCTCTCCCAGGCCAAGTTTTTTGCCCAGGTCGACAATGGTGACAATCTGGCCCCGGAGGTTGAGGATACCGGTGACATAGTCAGGTGCCTGGGGAACTTTGGTCATCTCCATTAATTTATTTATTTCCTGAACCTTGAGAATATCCATGCCGCAAAGGGCATCAGCTATATAAAAGGTGGCAAGTTCAAGAGTGTTTTTATTCGTAACCGTGTTCGATTCCATGGTAATAGCTCTTTGGTTAATTTGAATGGATCAGTTGACGTTGAATTTTTCAATCAGAATCCGCAGGTCCGCAGCATACTGCTTCAGTTCGTCCGCCTTTTCCTTGACCTGTCCGGTTCCCTGGGAGATCTCTTTAGCCGCCTGATTGACCTGGGCTACATCAGTCGCTATTTCCTGGGAGACCGCGGAACTCTGGGCAACGTTTTCAGCTACTTCGCCGATGCCCTCTCCGGCCTGCTGGATATTTGTGGTCAACTCGGTCATGGTATTGGACTGTTCATCCAGGGCAGAGGCAATATTGCTTACGATTTCATCAATTTCATTAATGATCTGGGTAATGGTACGGATACCCTTGACCGTGACACTGGTGGAGCTCTGAATTCCATCAATTCGTTGTTTAATCTCACCGGTTGCTTCAGCCGTCTGTTTGGCAAGGTCCTTGATCTCATTGGCAACCACTGCAAAGCCTTTACCGGCTTCACCGGCCCTGGCTGCCTCAATGGTTGCATTCAGGGCGAGCAGGTTCGTCTGTGATGATATTTCGGTTATAGTTTCAGTGACCTTGCCGATATCCTGAGCCGAATTGCCAAGTTCATCGACCTTGCTCGATATATCACTGGCCTCGGTGACCGCCTGATCGGTAATCTTCTTGGCGTTGGCTGTCGAATGTTGAATTTCATTGACCGTACTGCTGATCTCCTCGGTTGCCGTGGTCATCATGTTCACATTTGCAGCAGCCTCTTCAGTGGCAGCGGCAATACTGCTCATGTTGGAACTCATCTCTTCAGCTGCCGCTGCAACGCTCTCGGAACGCTGGGCAGATGCTGAGGCACCACCATCCATTTCATCGGAAATCGTGGCCAGATGATCGGAGGAGGTGTTAAGGTGATTGCTGTTTTCATGGATATCAGAAACCATGTTTCGAATATTGGCTATAAAGGCATGGAGGTAGGCATTCAGCTCGGAAAATTCATCCTGCACGACCATGCCGAAACAGGCCTTGCATTCGCTGCAGGAATGGAATTCACCGGACAGAATATTCGGGCACTGGGTATGGGCGGCTGCAGACCCGGCCTCTTCCCAGCAGTAACCGGTTTTACCGTACATGCTGCAATCGGGTTTATTGCACTGCATTATCTCTGAGCAGTCAACCCCGGAGATACTTTCGGTGTCGGCCAGCCGGCTGAGGTCGCCGCGGCTGGCCGCCTCAAGTATGGCATTAATGGAGCTGAGTGGTCGGTCGATCATCCGTTGAAAGATAAAGTAGACCAGGGCCTGGATGAGGCAAATGGCCAGAAAACCGGCCAGGGCAATGGTCAATGCGGATTTCCGGGCAACGGCCAGTTGGTCGGTAATATCCCTCGGTACGGCCAGAATACCGACCGTCTTGCCGCTGTAGTCCTGCAGAGGCATATAGGCGATCATCAGCTCCCGGTTATCCTTTGAGACCCGGATGATTTTTGTCTTGTCGTCCTGCATGATCTCCCGTAAAAAAGGAAAATCCTGTTTCGGTAAAACCTGATTGCCGCTCTTGCCCTGATATTTGAATCCGTTACCGTCGGGGACCAGAACCGAGATGTCCGATTTGACGATCTTCTTGACCGTATTGGCCAGCTTATCGTTAATCGGGGCCCCGAATTCAACCGATCCGGCATGCCGGCCCTGATAGGAAACCGGCACAACGGCCCGGACCGAGAGACCGGCCCTGCCGACTTCAATCCCGGAAGCCTCTTTCCGGTCCCGGTTGACGGAGACCACGGTATGACGAAACCCGGACAGGTCATCGCCGAATTTTTGCGGTTTCTGTAACCGTAAAAAAGAGATGGCAGGCGGCAGGTGGAAGTGGAATACATTGAGGTCGACAATCGACTTCAGATTTTTGTACATGGGCAGGGTAATGCTGAGTAAGTCCTCCCGGTCTTGTTCAAAGAGATCTTTTTTGACCGATGGAATGTCGGCAACGGTGTGGGCAAGCAGGCTGAGCTGATCAGTGGTGTCGACAATCAGTTTATCTCTGACCTGTACGACCTCTTTCTGCAGGGCGGTCTGAGCCTGCTTTACGGTTGTGTTAATGGTATTGCGATAGACCAGGAGCACCGGAATAAGAACCATGAGGGCTATAAGCGTGCCAAGGGACAGAATGAGTTTGGTTTTTACTCTTTTGGGCAGAAGACGTTTCAGGAAGTTCATTGTTTTTTTAACCTCAACCTGGAGTTTATCTGAAAATCGCCCGCGAAGCACTGTTGCTTCGGCTTATTTTCATCGTTCGTTGTGGCTGTAAAGTTAACATCCTGGTCCAACCATGCTGGTTTATCCGAGATCTGAATCGGTTATGCCATTTCCGCCTCTTTGGCATAACGGTGTACACATTCCATCAACCGCTCCTTATCCAGTTTTATGTGATATTCATCAATACCGACCGCTTTACCCCTGGCCACGTCTTCTTCACCTGCAAGGGTGGTGAGGGCAATAACCGGCAGGTGGGAAAACCTGGAATCATTCTTTATCTTTTGGGTGAGTTCAAAGCCGTCCATATTCGGCATTTCAATGTCGGTGACCACCATGGATATTTCATCAACATGTTGCTCAAGAACGTTAAGGGCCTCAACGCCATCTTCACCTTCGAGGACATTGAATCCGGCCTCGTCCATGTAACTGTGCACCTGATTGCGGAAAAAATTGGAATCCTCGACAATGAGAATAGTTGGTACAAAGCCGCTTTCAGTCACTGTTTCGGGCAGGGAAAAATCGGCAAACCAGTCCGGGTTGATGGTTTGAACAATTTCGAAAATATCGACCAGCATGGTCGTGTGGCCGGCAATGATTGCAGAACCCATTATCCCGGTCTGTTTCAGGGTGACATCATCAATGTCGGAGGCGACCTCTATTGCATCTATCGGGCCGATGGCAAGCAGGCCGATGTCTTTACCGGAAAGATTGAACACGATAACCAGCAGGTCATCCTGATCGGAGAGCGGCTGGACCATGGCAACTTCATCGATGGAAACCAGCGGCAGGCTGCCGCCGCGATACTGCATGACTCTTCGTCCACCAACCTCTTCAATATCACATCGCTTTATCTTTTCCACCCGTTCCACCTGATTCAGGGGAACGGCAAACTGTTCCTCGGGTGAGCTGGAGAATGTGAGCAGGGCCTGCTTGTCCTTGGCCTTGATAATGGCATCTTTGGTTGCATCGGCAAGTTCACCGGCACGGTCGGTTCCGTCCAGAGAGGTCAGTCCGGCCATGCGGGAGAGATTGTTCACATCAAGAATGAGGGCGATGCGTCCGTCACCCATAATGGTTGCTCCGGCGTATCCTTTGCACTGCTGGAGGTGACGGCCGAGCGGTTTGATGACTATTTCCTCTGAATCCTGGAGACGATCAACGATCAATCCATATTTCATGGCACCGGTGGAGACGACGACAATATTCAGGGCACTGGCCGGGCTTTGCCGGCGTTCACCGTGCGCCCGGTTTTTGCTCTCCCGGTCTGCCGGTTGTTCAGGTGTTTGCTGTGGTGCGTCCTCCTTGAACATCGGCGAGGATTTGGAACGTCGGTCGGCAATCATCCGCCGGCGGTCGGCTTTGAGCTCGTCCCTGGTGGGGTCGTAATAGGTCCTGGGGATATCAAGTACATCCGAAAGCCGGATAAGGGGCAGCAGGTTGCCGCGCAGGCGGACAACTTCGGCGTCGCCGACCCGTTCAACCCGTTCCTTGACCTTGGTGGCCGGGATTCGGAGCAGTTCTTCAAGGTTTACCTGGGGGATGGCATAGCGTTCACCACCGGTCATGACGATCTGGCAGGGGATAATCGCCAGGGTCAGGGGCAGTTTAATGCTGATCGTACTGCCCTGACCGACCTCGGATTCAATCTCAATGGATCCGCCCAGCTGGTCGAGATTGGTTTTGACAACATCCATACCCACACCGCGACCGGAAACATCGGTTACTTTTTTTGCGGTGGAAAAACCGGGCAGCAGGATCAGGTTGATCCGTTCTTTATCCGACATTGCCTTGGCCTGCTCCGGCGTGATCAGACCCTTGTTGATCGCCGTTTCAGCAAGCATGTTGCCATCGAGCCCTTTACCGTCATCACTGATTTCGATGACAACCTGGCCCGCAGCATGGTACGCTTTGAGGACGATGAGACCCCTGGCCTCTTTTCCCTTGCGGACCCGTTCGTCAGGGGGCTCTACGCCGTGATCAACCGAGTTCCTGACCAAGTGGGTCAGGGGGTCATTAATGGCCTCAATGATGGTTTTGTCAAGTTCAACGTCTTTACCGACAATGGTCAGATCCATCTGCTTGCCCAGCTTTTTGGAGAGATCGCGGACCACGCGCGGAAACTTGTTAAAGACATTGCCGATGGGCTGCATTCGGGTCAGCATGATGGCTTCCTGCAGCTCCGAGGTAACCAGATCGATACGCTGACCTACTGCCTCGGCATTGCGAACATCACCGGATGTAATGGTCTGTAAAAGCTGATTGCGGGAGAGGACAAGCTCGCCGGCGAGATTCATGAGTTGATCAAGCAGGCTGACCGTAACCCGAATAGAGGTGTCGGCTTTCTGCGGTGAACTTTTGGCTTTTGCTTTTTTTGCAGGTACTTTCGGCACCTTCGGTACCGGCGGACTGACCGGTTCAGGGGGCGGCTCCGGCTCCGGCTCCGGTT
>DRKH01000249.1 GCA_011051825.1 Desulfobulbus sp. | reverse complement strand
GTAACTGTTTAGGAGTGCTCCATATCTGTGCAGTCAGGCCTGTGAACTATAGTGATTCCTATGTGAATCAGGCCTGACCGTGCAGAGAGGTAGATAAGCGCAGACTTCGAGCGTAGACTCCGTGGGGTGCTCCTGAACAGTTACGAATTATTGATATGCAACTTCAACAAGTTTCCCTCCTGAAACGAGCAGAGGTTCCGTGCCGATCGAAAAAAACAGCCCCCCCGTTCCAGCCCTCTGTCCGGACTGTGACCTGCTCCTCACCTCGATTGATCCACCACCCGGGCATACTGTTCGCTGCCCCCGCTGCGGCAGACGGCTGCATAAATGGAAAGTACACAGTATCGAAAAAACGCTTGCCATCAGCCTGACCGGCCTTCTTTTATATATACCGGCTAATTTCATGCCGCTGTTGACCTTTGACATACTGGGTTTGAACAGCTCTTCGTCTCTGTTTGACAGCACTCTGACCATGTTCCAGCAGGGCCAGGACGCTGTCGGAATCATGGTCATCCTCAGCGGGTTTATCTTTCCGCTGCTCATTCTCTCACTCCTGCTTGCCGTCAGCTCAGGGCTGTACTTCAACCGGCCGACATCCTGGATGTCGAGACTGCTCAGATGGTATCATCACCTGGCTGAATGGGCCATGACCGATGTCTACCTGATCGGGGTCTTTGTCACCATTATCAAGATGAGCCATATGGCGGAGATCGAGTTCAATACCGGTTTCTTCTGTTTTGTCGGAGTAGTGCTGGCAACCATTGCCGCCCAGTCGACCATGGATCACCACCTGTTCTGGTCACGGCTTGAATCGACAAAAACACCCCCGCTCCCTGTTGATTCATCGGCGGAAACCGGCGCCGAAGCCGGGCTCTGCCTCTGCCCTACCTGTGAAAAAACCCTGCCCCTGAGCCCTGGCCGGGAACAAAACTGTCCGCGCTGCGGCCAGCACCTCCACCTGCGCAAAAAAGACAGCCTCAGCCGGACCTGGGCCCTGATTCTGACCGCAATTATCCTTACCCTGCCCGCCAACCTTCTGCCCATCATGGAGGTGGAGTACTTCGGCGTTCCCGATCGCTCCACGATCATGGACGGCATCATTTACTTTTTTCAGGAAGGCTCATATGGTATCGGCGCCATCATCCTGACGGCCTCCATTCTGGTTCCACTGTTCAAAATCGTCGGCATGATCCTGATCCTGCTGACCATCCACTTCCACTGGCCCGGCTGGCTCAGGCATAAGGCCTTGATGTTTCGATTTATTGAATTTATCGGCCGCTGGTCCATGCTCGACATTTTTGTTATTGCCCTGCTCTGCGCCCTGGTCCGTTTCGGTTTCCTCTCCACAATTAATGTTGCCCCGGCAGCCTTTTACTTTACCGGCGTAGTTCTCTGCACAATGTTTGCAGCCATCAATTTTGACCCGCGCCTGCTCTGGGACGCAGGCAACTCTTCACCGCCCAAGGACGTACCCGATGCAACAACCTGTTCTTAAGAAAAAACGTTTTATCTCTCCGGTCTGGTTTCTCCCCTTCCTGGCCCTCTGTATCGGCGGCTGGCTGCTCTACACCAGTTATCAGAAGGCGGGGGTGGAAATTACCATTCACTTCGACTCCGCCGCCGGCATCACCGCCGGAAAAACCAAGGTCATTTATAAGGGCATTCCCATAGGAACAGTCAAAAAGGTTGAAATCGACGACAACCTGCAGGGGGTCAATCTGCAGGTCGAAATGGATAAAAAAACCCGCAACGGCCTGGTCGAAGACACAAAATTCTGGGTCGTACGCCCGGAAATATCAGCCGGCCGAATCAGTGGCCTGGAGACCCTGCTTTCCGGATCATATATCGCTGTAAGAAAAGGAAAATCAACAAAAGAGAGTCGAGCATTTACCGGTTTATCCACCCCGCCGCCGGCCGACACCGAGGCCCCTGGTCTCCATATTACCCTGCGGTCTCCGACACTCTACTCCCTGCAGCGCGGGTCCAGGGTCTACAGCAAGAACCTGCAGATCGGCCTGGTTGAAGATTACACCCTGGAAGCGGACGGCATGATCACACTCAAAGTTTTTATCAAACCCGAGTTCAGTCATCTGGTCCGCCAGGGTTCGAGATTCTGGAATGCATCCGGCCTGTCGGTCAACGGTGACCTGCAGTCCGGGCTGACGGTTAATATGGAATCTCTGGCCTCGTTGATCTATGGCGGTATTACCTGCGCCACGCCAAAGCAGCTGACCAACAGCCCGCCGGCGGAATCAGGTCAGGCCTACACCCTGTATAAAGATTTTGACGATGCAGAATACGGAATCCCAATGACTCTGCAGCTGGCTACAGGCGAAGGCATTATTGCCGGTAAAACCAGGGTCCTCTACCGCGGCCTCAAGGCCGGGGTGGTCAAAAGTCTCGACATCAACGACGACACCTTTCATACCGTTACCGCCACTATCCTGCTCGACCCGAGGGCCGAGGTCATTCTCAGGGAAAATACTCATTTCTGGGTCATTCGTCCCCAGGTTTCCATTGAAGGGATAAAAAATCTGGAAACCCTGCTTTCCGGCCCGTACATCACCTTCCAACCCGGCACCGGGGCCGTACGGAATCATTTTGTGGTTGAACCAAGCCCCATGCCGATCCCAACCCTTCGCCCTGGAACTCATTTCCTGCTCCAGGCGAAGGACAGCGGATCATTAAAAATCGGAGCCCCGGTACTCTATCGCAAGATAGCGGTCGGGGAGATCACCGACATCAAGCTTTCCGGTGACGGCCGTGGGGTACAGACGACCATCCTGATCTATCAGCCCTATGATGCTCTGGTCCTGGAAGACTCCGTGTTCTGGAATGTCAGCGGACTTCAGGTAAAAGGCAGCTTGTCCAACTTCAAGATCAACCTCTCCTCCATGCGCACCATGCTGGCCGGCGGCATTACCTTTACCAACCCATCTTCCGTCGGCAGAAAAAAACAGGCCGTCCGGGCCAAACCGGAAACAGTTTTCCGCATCTACGAAGGCTACCATGAAGCTGTACAAAACGAGCCCTCTCTTCAGCCTAAAGGCCTGACTCTAAAGGTCCATACAAATAATCCGGCCAATGTCGATGTCGGCTCTCCCATCCTGTTCAACAACATAAAAGTTGGTGAGGTTATGGGATTGACCCTTGACGATCAAAGCACCCGGATCAACATCGACCTGCTCATCTTTAAAAAATTTCAGCATCTGGTCACCGGCTCGAGCCGTTTTTTCAGTCTGTCAGGGATAAAGGCGGAAGCCAGCCTGCAGGGGATTTCCGTGGAGACCGGCCCCCTGGAGGCCATCATCGACGGCGGCATATCCTTTTATAATCCGGAAAAGACCACAAAACTAAAGAGGAACCAGACCTTTTCCCTGTACAGAAACAAAGAGGCGGCAGAGTATGCCGGTCGATTACAGCTCAGCTTGCGCCTCCATAATGCCAAGGGTATAAACAAACACACAAAAATCCGCTATCAAGGCATTGAAATCGGCCGGGTGACAGCTGTCCAGTTTGATCAAAACCTTGATCAGGTTCTGGCCCGGGCCATGGTGCAGAAGGAGGCTGAAAAACTGTTCCGTACAGACTCGGTTCTCTACATGGTCGGCCCGCAAATCGGTCTGGCCGGGATCCAGAACCTGGATACGGTGATAAGCGGGGCCTACATATCCGTGCGTCCGGGAACCGGCAAGTCCGCCCATGAATTTACAGTGCTTCCCCAGGCCCCCGGCAGAAGTGAAACCTATGCCGGCCTGAACATTGTTCTGGAAAGCACAACCCGCGGTTCGCTTAAGCCGGGCAGCCCGATCTATTACCGCCAGGTCCCGGTGGGTCGGATTACCGGATATGAGCTTTCCCCTACCGGGCAGCAGGTGTGGCTTGAAGCCAATATCCGGCCTGAATACCAATACCTTATCCATACAGGAACCAAATTCTGGAACGTAAGCGGAATTGAGGTGAGCGGCGGGGTGTTCAGCGGCATGACCATCAGCACCGAGTCCATGGAAGCAATGGTCAGGGGCGGGGTGGCCCTGGCCACCCCGGAAGGAGAGAAAATGGGCAGCGTTGCTGCCGCCGGGGATCATTTTGTGCTGGCGAAAAAGGCTGCAGCCGGCTGGAAATCATGGGCACCTGAACTTGCAACGGCTCCCAACAAGGAAGTTCACAGCACGCCGATGGCTCCCGAACAGACCAGCCTGATAGTGCCGAACCGGGTTAAACGGAAACCGGCAGCTCCAGACCGCAAGGTGGTGCTGCCGATGGGAGAATAGTGCCGATGTGGATACAACTCTTGCAGTCGTGATGAGCTGTGCCATTCCCGAAAACACCCGTTCCAGACGACACGGGCAATTCCGGCGCCTGCGATCACTCTGAACGCACAGCCCGCACCCGGCCCTTTGTCTTGGGAATATACCTGCGCTCCGGATCACAGTTATCATCCAGTTCCCAGGTCCCTACCCTTCCCTCGAGATCCGGCTCATCCGACCAGTAGGTCCCTTCCACCTGCATTGCACAGTTGCCGTTCTGGTGCAGGTCAAAAATCATATAGAGATCAAAAAGCTCAGTGACCGTGGGCAGTCGCCAGTCATCATAACCGCCGGTTTTCAGGCTT
>DRKH01000248.1 GCA_011051825.1 Desulfobulbus sp. | reverse complement strand
CCTGACGAATATCGGCATCGGACCTGAAGGCGGCAACATAAAATTTACCATCATGCCAACCCACTGCGGTATAGGCAAAAAGCGGCAGCAGGGGCGGATGCTCGCCAACGGTCTGGTAGGCTGTGGTATAAACGGCAGTATGGGCCGGGGCCATGAAGGCGGCGACGGCCTGGATGGCCTCGCCGGGTGCATAGGGATTGGTGTCGAGCAGTGCCGGTTCCAGGGTATCCGGCTCCAGGCCGACCGGCAGGCGGGATGGGAGGACAAACAGTTCACTGCCTTCGGGCAGCTCTATCAGTTCCGCCGCAGTCGGATTGCAGAAGACACCCGCGCTGCCGCCGGCCATGTACAGGCCGTCATAGTCAAGGATTTCACCTTTGCTGTTGGCAAAAACCAGATTCAGTTTATTCGGACCGGAAGACAAATCGACGTAGGTATAGCGTATTAGTTACAGGGAGTAGGACTCTACAGGTAATGAACGCATGGACAGCAGGCCCGCCTGCGCCCCGGTCATTTCGGCCTGATTCTGGACAGGATGGAATCCACAGCCAGATATACATCAAGATCATCCCCGAACACGTCTTGAATATGTGGATGATTGATCAGATCTTCAATGATATACTGGGTTATAAAGAGGCTGATGATATTCGGATCCTGGGTCAGGGTCCGAATTGGTGCAATTTTAAACTGCATATCAAATTCCTCCATGTCGCTCATCGCGCCCAACTGCTTCTCCATGACTTCCCGGATAGCCTGGTCGGAATTTGTTTCGATGATATGCCGGTCAAGCAGCCGCTGGACAAGTGCGGTTGACAGCTCGGCCGCATTGTCTCTGGCCTTGCGCAGCATGAAACGGCGTTCCCGTTCCCGCTTGCGATCAATGGCATCAATGGTTTTATTTGTGGAACTGCTCGGGTTCATGTGACGGGCCATGACATACTCCTTAAATAGAATAGTGGTGCAGATTCAATAGTACAGCAAGTTGTGCGGTCTCTTCACGTAAAACTGATCAGGGCAGGTGAACCCACAGCAGGTACAAACCCTGTGATGAGATACGTATTCACTGCTCTGTGTCACTTTGATACAACCGCTGAAAAGACTTAACCGCGGCCGCCGTATCAGGTTCGAGCTGCAGGTTGTATTTTTCAACATATTCCGCAGCCATCCGGTGGGTGTTGAAAATCGGTACATTGCACCGGAGGTTGTTGACGGCAATCTGCATGTATTTGTCGGGATGATCGTAGAAAAGATCCAGGATCTTTGGCAGCAACTGATAAAATGAGAGTGAATCCTCGGCATAGAGGAGTGAATCCGGATCCTCGCTCAAATTGGCATCTTCAATCGGGCCTTCATAGCCGAATTTCCAACCGGTCTGGCCGTTGTGGTATCCTTCCACCCACCAGCCGTCCATGACGCTGATGTTCGGAGCACCGTTCATGGCAGCCTTCATGCCGCTGGTGCCGGAGGCCTCAAGCGGACGTTTTGGACTGTTGAGCCAGGCGTGTACTCCGGAGACCATCATTTTTGCAATCAGCATATCATAGCCGGGAATAAAGACCAGTTTTGCCAGACCGTTACTCTTGCGGTACAGCTCTTCCTGATTATCGAGGATCAGTTTGAGAACGGATTTCCCGGGTTCATCAGCGGGATGGGCCTTACCGGCAAAAACAAAGTTGACCGGCTGGTTTTTTCGGGTCAGGATTTCAGCCAGGGTGGCGATATCATCAAAGATGAGGTCTGCCCGCTTGTAGGTTGAAAAACGACGGGCAAACCCGATGGTAAAGGTGTCCGGTTCAAGTTCCGGCGTTTCAGGCAGCCGGGAAAGATAGTTCGGGGGATCAATCCAGGTCTCCAGCATCTGGTTTCGATGGGTCCTCAACATGGCGTTGATATAATCGACCAGAGCGATATTATCTTTTTTCCAGGCCGTTTCGAGATCCCGGGCCAGCTCGGGAACACTTGCCCCCAGTTGGGCAAAGACCCCCGGGTTATCGCGCCAGCCGGCAAGTTCAGGATGGTTGTCAAAAACCCGGGCCCGGTTCCCGCTGATCCAGGTCAGGTGATGAACGCCATTGGTTACGGCGGTGATTTTGTCGGCAAATTTGGGAAATTGTCTGCGGGTGACATCGCGGTGCAGTCGACTGACGCTGTTGACCGCCCGGTTGACCCGCATGGCCAGGGCCGTGAAGTTATATTCGCCCGGGTATTCCTCGTCCTGGGCCAACAGGTCAAGGATACGCTGACAGACCTTGTGGTTGATGCCGGAATACATGGCCCGCGGGAAACGGTCGTGTCCTGCTTTGACCGGAGTATGGATGGTGTAGACAATGCGCTGGGAAACGGTTTCCACCGCCTGGAGGATATCCTGCTCACTCATGGTCTCGTAAAATCCGGGCCCCAGTTGTTTTTTCAGTTCCCTCTGGATCAGATGGAGAGAAACGGCAACGCCGTGCTGTTCGTTGAGGTGAATGGTATGGGCCGTAAAGTTCAGGGCCCGCATGAGGGGAAGAACGCAGGAACCCAGCATTCGTCGTTGATTGGCCTTCATGGCCATTGTCTTGGCGTTGTAGAGCTGCTCAGCGGCCTCCCGTATCCAGGGAGGCGAAGAAGGAAGCTTGTAATCGATGAGAAATTCAGGCACAAAGTAATCCAGTTCTTCGCTGAGTTCCATCTTCATCCAGACCTGGGCCCTGATCTGTTCAGGTTCATCCTGTGTGTTGAAGAATGGTACGCTTATTTCAAGAGGTTCCTCAGGATTTTCAGGGTCACGGAGTTGAAACAGGGTGGGGGTTTCCTCGGGGACCCATTGGGTGGCCTGATCAATCTGGCCGACTTTGGAGTCGACAAACTGAGAAAAATAGCCCTCCCGGTAGAGCAGGCTGACTGCCAGTACCGGAATATGCATATCAGCCAGGCTCTTTAGGGTGTCACCGGCCAATACTCCAAGTCCCCCGCTGTAATTGGGGATCTTCCGCGGGCCGTGCAGGTATTTCCGGATAAAGGTATCCACCACCGGATCATCACTCTCCGTGATGTTCTGCTCCAGGAGAAAGTCCCGCAGTGGATGAAAGACGTCCGGGTCCGCCCCGATCTCCATGGAAATATAGACGACCGAGTTCCCGTCCGCTGTCCGGAGTCTGGACCAGACCTTGTCGAAGGTTGCCTGGGGAATGCCGAAAAACGTTCCGAACTCGTTATGTGAAACCAGTTCCTTTTCCGTGTCTATTGTAATTGTTTTTTCTGCTGTCACTTGCGGATACGTCTAAAGTTTTTAATGAGGATATTTCGCTTGCGCTGCTTCGATATCAAGGTTGCTCTTTCCCGATATCTGAAGTCGCCTTGTCTTTCCAGGACTCTCAAACTAGAAGGGCTGATGCTGTTTTGCAAGCTAATTTCTTTTGTCTGAAAAAAATGTTGTATTCCTTTTACAAAGAAGTAGAATTATGAGCCAGTTGAACTGGTGCAGGCTTTTAAATGGGTAGGCCGTATGATGTGTCCACTGGGAGGATAACATGCAGAAAGACGGATCTTTATGGAAGTTTTTGGTGTTGGCTCTTTTTTTTGGCGTACTTTTAGTTGGTTGCAGCGAGAAAGCACCAAAGCCTGAAGAGTCCATGAAGGCAGCAGAGGGGCTGGGACCGGCGGAACCTCTGGATACGGAGGCAAGCGAAATCGCAATCACCACGGAAGGAAGAACCTCCGGACCCATGTTGCCGGTGTATTTCTCTTTTGATTCCGCTGCAATAGAAAGCGATCAGGTGCCACGGATTGAGAAAAATGCTGATTTTATTAAAGAAAACTCTGCCATTCAGGTGCGAATAGAGGGCAACTGCGATCCTCGCGGGACCAGGGAGTATAACCTGGCTCTGGGGGAACGTCGGGCGCAAAGTGCTAAGAAATATCTCATTAATCTCGGTGTCGCCGGAGGACAGCTGACTACGATAAGCTGGGGCGAGGAAAAATTGTTATTGTATGGACATGATGAATTATCCTGGGCCCAGAACCGGCGTGATGATTTCGTAATAGTGAAATAGACAGTCCTGACAACCGTAAGCCGGCTGGAGGCGTATACCTTCGGCCGGTATCAGGGAAATCCTCAAGTACGTCCCAACCGCCTTTTTCTTGTCATCTTGTCGAATTCTCCCGATCTACTTTAGGAATGGTGTAACTGTTCAGATGAAACTGGTCACAGGATTTGTAACTCTATGTTTTCATCTATCTTAAACCTGTAAGTGTTCAGGGGTGCTTCTGAACAGTTACAAAAGGGTAAGAATTTGCCATGTGCGCCACGGTGTCGGCATCCGGCAGTGCATTTCAGGTATGCCTGATCGTCTGGTCGGTACGGATATGATTTCGGGTCGATTCTTCCCTCTGTAACCCATAGCCGTCAAGCTAACACAAATTATCTATAATATCAGGGGATAACGATACCGTAGGAGCCCGCCCCGCGGGCGATAATTATGCGTCACATCGATGTTTCTGCAAACAATCGCCCGCAGGAGCGGGCTCCTACGTGACATAACCTGCTGATATGTTACGGTTTCGTCTTAGCTTGACGGCTATGCTCTGTAACCCATCTGTGCTGTTTACAATGACTGCAACTCTGCCGGAGTTGCCCGGAAGCTACATTTACGTAACACTTTATTACTCTTTACTTGATGAGGAAAACAGAATGAAAAAGAATGGTTGGTTAGCTGGTGTAGTTATAGTTGGTGTGTTTCTGGCAGTCTCTCTGGTAACGACGGGCAGTGCTTTTGCCGGGGACACCAAAATAGGTGTAATCAACATGCAGAAAGTACTGGCAAACTCTACCGCCGGCAAGAAGGCCCAGAAAGAACTCGAAAAGAAAATGAATGAGTTGAAGGCAACTTTTAAGAAGGATGAGGATGCTCTTTTAGCCCTGCAGAAGGAAATTAAGAAAAAAAGCTCGGCCTGGAGCGATGAGATGAAGCAGGAAAAGGCCATTGAGTTTCAAAAGAAACGACGGGATCTCGGCACCAAGCAGGACGATGCAAACATGGAATTAAAACAGCTCCGTGAAAAGCACCTGGCGCCTATTCTGAAAAAACTTGAGCAGGTTGTCCGGGATGAGGCCAAAAAAGGCGGATATACCGTTATCCTGCCGAACAATGCCGTACTCTACAAGTCGCCTGCAGCCGATATAACCGCCGCGGTTACCAAGGCCCTGGATGCGGCAACGAAATAAGAGCGGGCTGCTGTCAACTCATTGTGAATCCGCTTGATTTTATAGCGTATACGCCAAAAAGCAACTGCGGCGAGTGTGGACATCCCAGCTGTCTGGCCTTTGCCGTTGCCGTAACCAAGGGTGGAGCTCCGGCAACCGGCTGTCCCTATGTCGATGCCGACGCCCTGCCTCCCGAACTCGGGCGTGGATCCTCGGGTGGTAACCTGGAGGCGGTGGACCGGGGCCAGGACGAGCGCGATATGGCGCTGGTCGCTCACCTGAAATCCAAGATCAGGGATCTTGATTTCCAGCAGCTGTCCAGTCGGCTTGGTGCCCGCTGGTCGCCGGACCGACCCGATGTTCTGGTGTTTACCTACCTGGGACGGATGGTGGATCTGGGCCGCGATCATCTGGAAGTTGATGGCGGCCTGCCGGTGGATCCCAGGGACCAGATCCTGCTCTACAACTACGTTGCCTTCGGCGGCGGTCAGGCTCCTGCGCAAACCTGGGTCGGAATGGAAAGCCTGCCCAATTCCATTTCCAAAATCCGCACTCTGGCCACCTACTGCGAGCTGCGACTGGCAGAGTGTTTTTCCGGTCGCGGCGGTCGCTTGACCGAACTGTGTCGACTTGTCGGCGGTCGACAGGGGCCTGCCGATCAGAGTGCCGATGTCGGGATGATTATACCGGTATTACCCT
>DRKH01000247.1 GCA_011051825.1 Desulfobulbus sp. | reverse complement strand
CCTGGATCTGTACCGGCAGCCCTACTGCGGCTGCATCTACAGTGAACAGGAACGCTATGATAAGAAACTGCGAAAAGAGATGCGGCGGGCAACGGAAAAGGCCAGCCGATCAAATACTACAACATCCACCACTTCCCAATAGGTGCAGCCATGAATAATATTATAGTTCTTGCAACCAACAACAAAAACAAGGTCAGGGAATTCAAGGAACTCCTGAAGGATTCCCCCATAGAGATCAAATGTCTGCAGGATTACGGTCCACTGCCGGAGGCGGTGGAAGACGGCGAAACCTTTGATGACAACGCCTATAAAAAATCCTTCCATTACGCCCGGGTCCTCGGCGTGCCCTGTCTTGCCGATGATTCAGGGCTGGTGGTTGACGCGCTCGACGGCCGACCGGGGGTCTATTCCGCCCGTTACGCCGGTGAAAACGTCACCGACCGTGAGAACTGCGACAAACTGCTGGAGGAGATGAAGGATCAAAAAAAACGGTCCGCCCATTTTATGTGTGTCCTGTCCCTGGCCACGCCCGGCGGACCGGCCCTGACCTGGGAAGGGCGCTGTGACGGGGAAATAACCAAGGAGCGTCGCGGTGAATCGGGCTTTGGCTATGATCCGGTTTTCTTTTACCCCGACTTTGGTAAAACCTTTGCCGAGGTGCCGATGGATCAAAAAAGCAAGGTCAGTCACCGGGGCAGGGCAATGGCGGAATTTGCCGCTGAGATCGACAAGGTTACGGTCTGGTTGAAACAACGAATGAATGAGATCAAACCGGAAAAACCGGATCACAAGGAATTCGAACATAACGACTGGTCAAAGGAACGGATGGTCTGAGCAGCCGGTCTTCAAGGGTGCAAGAAAGTGGATCCTGTTGAATACAAGGGCTTTTAAAATCAGATCGTAGAGGCACAGGCCACACAAAAGGGGGCTGCCGGGTCTACCTCCAGCCTGCGCCGGTTAATCTCTTCATCACAGGCGGCACAGTAGCCGTACTCGCCCTCTTCTATACGCTCCAGGGCGGCGCTGATCCGTACAAGCTGTACACTGCGCCGCCTCTTGTTTTCCTGGGCCTGGCCTGGGACTGCATGGCATCCATCCTTGAGAGTCGGCCGACACTGGACTGGTCCAGACTGACCGGCCGGGTTGATTCTTCACTCTCCCTGTCCGGGGCAATAACTTCCTGCTGTTGCTGCAGAAGCTGTTGTTTAAAATGGTGAAGATCCTGTTCATTCATGGGTCAAACCTCTACCTGCGCGACGACACCATGGGTGTCGATCAGGGTTCCATAAACATCAAATGCCAGTGTAACAGACACGAAAAATCTCCCGTTTGCTCACAGCCAATCCCGCATTGTACTCCGGTAACCCTTTTACAGCCAGTATTCAGGATAGCTGCGTTTTTTGGGGATATTGTTGACCAGCAGGGCAACGATCAGCATGATAATCACCCCGACCCCGACCGGAACAACGGCATAGAAAAAACCTAATTCATGCACCTTGGTACTGCCGATCACGGCAATCAAGGCCGTTGCACCGCCCGGGGGATGCAAGGTCTTGGTGGCATGCATAACCGCAATAGCCGTTGCCACCGCCAGTGCGGATGCAAGCCACATCTGCCCTCCGAAGAGTTTATAACAGGCCACACCGATAACGGCGGAGATGATATGGCCGCCGACCAGATTTCGAGGCTGGGCCAGAGGGCTTTTTATGGCCCCGTAGATCAAGACCGCCGAGGCACCGAATGAGCCGATCACCATGACAAGATCGGTCTGGGCAATCAGGTTGTAATGTATGCTTGCTACTGCGGCAATGCCGAGAAATGCGCCGAGCCAGGACCAGCAGATTTCAAAAAAACCAACCATTGGCGGACTTTTGGTTGTCCCCTTCATCTTCTGAAAATATCTCATATATCTATCCTTTTACCCTGGGGATAACGGTCTGCAGGGTATCAGCCCTTGAGACGATTCCAATAAGTTGCCCATCTGCACCGGTCACCGGTACCCGGTTGATCTGTTTTTCCGAAAAAATCTGTACAATTTCGGAGACCGGGGTGTCCTTGCTGACCGTAACCACAGGAGAGGTCATTATATCTTCTGCCTGCTGTTTGCTGATGGGAATAGCCAGACAGCCTTTCTGCTGCAGGCAGCGGGCGACAATACTCATAAACGATGTAACCTCGCTGTTGCCCATGCGGGATAAAAAATCATTTTCAGATATAATACCGACAACCTGATCTTTATCATCAAGAACAGGAACTCCCGAGACGTTATGGCGTGCCATAACGTCGGCTATATCCACGGATTGCGCCTGACGGTGCACGGAAATCACTTTTGCGGTCATGACATCCCCGGCCGTGGCGGAATGCATGAGGCGGTTCAATGCATGGCTGCAGGCAAAATGATAGAGTTCTTTGAAGTCGCCAAACGTTATATCGATATACCCGCCCAGCTTCTTCATGGCCTGGCGGACATCGTCATCAGAAATATCTATCAGATATTGTCCCTGGTCCTTTTCGATTTTGCCCCTGTTGTTCATCTCTTCTCCCTCTGCAGTATTCCCGAATCCGTGACGGAATGTTTTGGCAATCTATTTCGCCCCTTGAAATCAGGCTGTTCTATATAAATTCGGATGGTTCCCTTCGCGTTTCTGCGCATGAACAAACGCGTACGGATTCAGGACCTGTATCGTCGACTCCGGAGGTCTACAACTCCACCGATGACGAAATTATTCCACCCCGACATGTGCAAAACCTGCGGGCCCGGGTTCGACATCCAGCCGGAACAGGTGCATTCAATGGCTACAGTCAGGACCAACCCCTTTTCTACCACATTGAAGTATGAACTGGAAAATATTTTTAATGATGCAAATCAGCTCAAAGCAAGGGATGAGCGATGATTGCAAAAAAATCGCCCTGACTTTTCCAATGTAATGATTATATTTTTAATTACAAGAGAATACTTCCTATTCTCTTACTATTTTCTACCGATACGTTGGCATGGCCCGTTTTTTTTAATCGGAATCCGGATGCCTTCAAGATGGATTAGAAAAGGGAAACAGCCTGGAACCACTTGATGATTATCAAGTTTAAAAATTTCTGACAGAGCAAGACAAAAATACGCAGATCGGCAAAACGGATAACCATCTCAGGCGCCTTTTTTTCCATACATCTCCACAGTGGAGAGAGGAGCACGCTATGAACAGGGATATTCAAAGTTTTGCTGATGTGTACAACAACATACATGCATTACCGGAGAATACCACCTTTGTACACCATAGAGAGTCCGACCGCTGGAAAAGGTATTCTACAACAGAATTTCTAACGGCAATACGCTTCCTTACCCTGGCCTTTGCAGCTGAAGGATGGCGCGGCCGACAAGTCGCAATCGCAATTGCACCGTCAGTCGACTGGCTGCTGCTTGATTACGCCTTGATGCTCTGCGGGGCTGTCAGTGTACCCCTGTTCACCAATATCTCGACCAAAAATCTGCGTTTTCAGATCGACGACGCAGACCTTCATATCGTTTTCACCCAGACAAGAGCCCACGAAGAAATCATCCATGAGGCCAACCCGGCAATAACATGTATCGATATTGATACAACCGATCAGGACCACCGGACCCTGGAGACCTTTCTCAGGGCAGGGCAGGAGATCAACCAAAAGTTCCCGACCAGATTTGACGAGATTCTCTCCCGGATCCGCCCTGATGACCTGGCCACAATTGTGTACACTTCCGGCACTTCCGGTTTACCAAAAGGGGTTGAATTAACCCATTACAACCTCATTTCCCAACTCATCGACACCGCCGTCAAATACAAATTTGACCCGAAGACGGATATCGCTTTGAGCCTGTTGCCGCTGGCCCATATTTTTGAACGAATGGTGATGCATTTTTATCTCAGCACCGGGATGAGTATCTATTTTGCCGATGACGTCAAAAATATCGGCAACCTTATGCACAGCGTCCGGCCGACGGTCATGACCGTGGTACCGAGACTTCTGGAAAAGGTCTGGCTCAAGATGCACGCCAAGGCAATGCAATCCGGTCCGATAAAAAAAATCATCGCCATGTGGGCCTTTCACCGGGCACGGCACAATGATCCATATCGGCAAAAATCCCGGCTCGACAGCCTGCTGGACAGTCTGGTCTATCGCAAACTCAGGGACGCCATGGGCGGCAGGATCCGGATGCTGATTTCAGGCGGCGCCCCGTTATCCGATGATCTGTACCGGTTTTTTCTCAACATCGGCATCCCCCTGTACCAGGGATACGGCCTGACCGAAGCAAGCCCGGTTATCTGCGCCAACGCCCCGGGTGCAAACAAAGTCGGCACCTGCGGCAGACACTTTGCCCACACCGAGGCCAAAATCGACATAAATGGGGAACTGCTTGCCCGGGGACCGGGGATCATGAGGGGATATCACAACAACCCACAGGCAACCCGGGAGACAATTGACAGCGATGGCTGGCTCCATACCGGTGATCTGGCGACCATGGATGAGGACGGGTACATCACCATTACCGGCAGAAGCAAGGAGCTCTCCAAGACCTCTACCGGCGAGTATATCTCCACCAGCTACATCGAACAGCTCCTGATGGCAAGCGGCTGGTTTGACCATGTCATGACGGTGGGCAACAACCGGCCCTTTGTGGTTGCCCTGTTGATGCTGGACGAAAATGTTGTCCACGGGTTGATGAAAAAGCACGATTTTCAGGATCCGCAGGAGGCCGTGCATTCGGGACGATTCCGAAAAAAGGTCCACCACCTCATTGCAAGAATAAATAAAAAACTCAACCACTGGGAACGGATCAGGAATTTTCATCTGATCACGGAACCGCTCAGTATCGAAAACGGTGACCTGACCCCGTCGATGAAACTTGCCCGTGAGCATATTCAGAGGCGTTTTCAAGAGGAGATAGAGCAGATGTACACAGGGGAGTGAAACCACAGCGTTGGACAACAGACAAGATAACTATTCACGTTGGGCAGAGAACTAGCCCTACCACCACCTGTAACTGTTCAGGAGTGCGCCATATCTGTGCAGTCAGGCCTGTGAACTATAGTGATTCCTATGTGAATCAGGCCTGACCGTGCAGAGAGGTAGATAAGCGTAGACTTCGAGCGCAGACTCCGTGGGGTGCTCCTGAACAGTTACCAGACAAGATAGACTTCGAACAGGGAGAGCACAAATGGAACGGGTCGCAATCATATCAGGGCTGAGAACGCCAATGGCAAAAGCGGGCGGCACGTTTAAAACCCTCCAGGCCGACACCCTCGGCAGCAAACTGGTCCGGGAAGTGGTCTTACGCTCGCCCCTGGCCTTTGACGAAATTGATGAAGTGATCATCGGCAACGTTGCCCAGCCCATCCACGCCGCTAATATCGCCCGGGTCATCGCCCTGCGGGCCGGCTTCCCGGAAAAAACCCCGGCAATGACAGTCCACAGAAACTGCGCCTCGGGGATGGAATCCATTACCACCGCCGCCGCCAGAATCCATGCCGGTGAGGGAAAAATCTACCTCTGCGGCGGGGTGGAATCCATGAGCAACATTCCGCTGGTCTACTCTAAAAAGATGACCGCTCTTTTTGAACGACTCTCCCGGTCCAAATCCGCCCTTGATTCGGTGCGCGCACTCTTTGGCTTTCGTCCGGCCTTTTTAAAGCCGGTCATCGGCCTGCTGTCCGGCCTGACCGATCCGGTGAGCGGCCTGCTGATGGGTTCGACTGCGGAAGTCCTGGCCCGGGATTTCGGCATCAGCCGGATCGAACAGGATGAGTTTGCCCTGCAGAGCCACCGGAGGGCGCTGACCGCACGGGCAAGCGGCAGGTTCAGCATGGAAAGCATGGATATCCTCTATGACGATTTCAGGGGCAGATTTCTTGAGGCCGATGACGGAATCAGGGCAGGACAGACCCTGAAAAAACTGGCCCGCCTGAAACCGTTTTTCGATAAGAGAAACGGAACGGTCACCGCGGGCAACTCCTCCCAGGT
>DRKH01000246.1 GCA_011051825.1 Desulfobulbus sp. | reverse complement strand
GCACACTTGCTAACCAGGTGACCATAGCCGTTGAAAATGCGTTGAACTACGAAACCCTTTCCGACAGTAAAGAACAGTTGCAACTGGTGTACAACAAAATGGTCCAGGCCGAAAAGATGGCGGCTCTTGGCGAGATGACGGCAATACTGGCTCATGAGCTTAAAAATCCCCTGGGAATTATCCGCAGCTCGGCCCAATTCCTGGCCAGTGACGATTGCAACCCGAAAATGCGGCAGGACTTGCTCCATTATATTGTCGATGAGGTGGATAATCTGAACCTGGTTATCAACAACCTGCTCGGCATGGCACGTAATAAACCGCCCCGCTTTCGTAAAGTTGACCTGAAAAAAGAAACAACTGACCTGGTCGCCAAATGGAGACAATGCGAGGACCACAATAAAAAGGTGCGGATTCACCTTGTCTTTCCAGAACACCCGCCGGTTCCGTATGCCGATTTCAAACAGTTGAAGCAGGTCCTGCTCAACTGTATTGCCAACAGTGAAGAGGTCATGCCCGATGGTGGAGAGATCACCATCACGGTGCGCACACTCGACAATGAGCGCTTTGAAATCCGGATAACAGATACTGGCCCCGGAGTTGCCGAAAATGACCTCAAGCTGGTGTTTAAAAAATTTTTCACCACCAAGAAAAAGGGGGTCGGCCTGGGACTGCCTGTCTGCCGTCAGATTATTCGTGCCCATAACGGCAGCATTCTCCTGATCAACCGGAAGGCGGCGGGGGCTTCTATTGTAATCCGCCTGCCGTTGCGACCGCTGGTGACCATAGGCACCGAAAAATAAACTGTTAGGGACTACAGGAATCAAAGAAATGGAAAAAAGAATCCTGATCATTGAAGACGAAGAGCGGATGTGTCACCTGCTTAAACTGGTGCTCTCCAAGGAGGGATACTCTGTCAAGACGGCAAGAGACGGCATGGAAGGCATGATCCTGTGGCAGATGATGAAGCCGGACGTGGTGTTGACGGATCTAAAAATGCCGGGAGCAGACGGCCTTGAGGTCCTGGATTTTCGGAACCGGCAGTTCCAGCAGGTGCCCTTGATCATATTAACGGCATTCGGGACGGTACAAAGTGCGGTAACCGCCATGAAGCAGGGGGCCTATGATTACCTGACCAAACCGGTTGACCATAACCAGCTGCTTGATGTCATCGCCCGGGCCGTGGCCGACATTCAAAACCAAAAGGGAGTGTCGCATATTTGCGAACCGCAAACCGGGCAAATGATCGGTTCTTCTTCGGTCATGAAAAAGGTCTATGACGATATTGCCCTGATCGGCGGAATACGGATGTCCGTGCTCATCACCGGGGAATCGGGAACCGGCAAAGAAATGGTAGCCAAAGCCATCCACGGCCACTCGGGACGACCGGGCAGTCCCTTTATCCGGGTCAACTGTGCCGCCATCCCCCGGGACCTGCTGGAAAGCGAGCTGTTCGGGCATCGCCGGGGTGCCTTTACCGGCGCAGTGCATGACCGTGAAGGGGCCTTTATCCTGGCCGACGGCGGCACTCTGCTCCTCGATGAAATCGGTGATCTTCCCCTTGATCTACAGCCTAAACTTCTCCATGCGGTGGAGGAAAAATCAGTGACCCCGGTCGGAGCAGCCAAAGCCCGGACAGTGGATGTAAAGATTATTGCCGCCACCAATCATAACCTTGAGGAAATGGTGGAAAACGGACTTTTCCGCAGCGATCTCTATTACCGGCTCAACACCTTTCACCTGCCGCTGCCGCCGTTGCGGGACCGGGGAAGGGATCTCATTGAAATTGTGGAGTACTATCTCGACAGGTTCTGTCGTGAACAGGGACACAGGTCATTGACCATAAGCGCAGAGGCGTTGAAATTACTGCATGGTTACCCATGGCCGGGAAATGTACGCGAACTTCGTAACGTGTTGGAACGAGTCGTGCTAAGTTGCAAAAACGGTACAATAACAACGGAGATGCTGCCGGAGAAGATACGGTGCCGGACTCCGACAAAAAAAGGAGCAGCCCCACCATCCTTTAACCTGCCGTCCCAGGAAAAACAGCTTATCGTTGCAGTACTTGAGCAACATGACTGGAATCAATCCGAATCGGCAAGAAAACTGGGTATCAGCCGCAACACCCTGCGCTACCGCATGAAGAAATACGACATTTGCCGTATGCAATAAGAGACAGGCTGAGGGAAAAACAACCCAGTCGCCTTGCGATTTGCTACCGCCGGCGATAAAACAAAAAAAATGTCTCAGGCAATCATCGTGAGACTTTCGCCGTGTTCAAAACGTTGCCGGATGGTCGCCAGATCCACATCAAACCTCAACTGATAATGGGGTTTGTCGACAAAACCGGTCCAGTCACCGCCCCATTCAAGGGTATCGGTCATTCCCACCTCGGCAGCCTGGTCATAGACCGCGCCCTCGGCAACATAGCCGCCGGTTTCGGTAAAGATGCCGATATCCCAGGCAATACCGAAGTTATGATTGCTTCGGCCTCCCCGCGCGTGGGTAATGATCGGCCCCGGGTTGCCGTAACGGCCCTGTCGGAACAACCTGTTCTGCTCGGCATAGGTTCTTGTCCCTGATATAATTTTTGCCTTTATATCCGCATCAATGACCTTTGCCATAAAAATCCGTGCCTCCCTCTGGGCGGAAAGGACCAGTGTTCTGATATTTTTCTCGGTCCGAAAATCAAATGGCGAGGTTTCCGACTGGATCTGATCGGAAAGCGATTCAAACCCGGCGGCAGCCTTTTCGGTCAACGGCCCCCATAAGCCGTCAAGTTCACCGGTGTACAACCCCTCTACTTTCAGCAACCGTTGAAAAAACAGAATATCATCCGGAAAAAGTCGTGCACTCATGGTTTCTCCATTTTCATTCGATTTTCTGATTACCTACAATCCTCAGCCTGATACAAGGGATACCATCGCTGAAGACCAAAGGGTATTTCGAACCCAGCGAATTTGTGATGAATTTACTGGGTTCTGCAATCCGGATGAACAAACGATGTTATCCCTGCTTTGTGAAAAGTTGAGCTTTGTACGTAATCAGGTTCAATTTTGTCGGGTTCGCAGATACACCGGCATGGCTGGACCATTTTTTCTTACCGTCCCAGCCACAACGAACGATGACAATGTGTTATTTCAGGGAACTATTCAGGTAGGGGCAGAGAACTAGCCCAACCACCACCTGTAACTGTTCAGGAGTGCTCCATATCTGTGCAGTCAGGCCTGTGAACTATAGTGATTCCTATGTGAATCAGGCCTGACCGTGCAGAGAGGCAGATAAGCGCAGACTTCGAGCGTAGACTCCGTGGGGTGCTCCTGAACAGTTACTATTTCAGGAGCACTCGTTTACCCGCAGAGCGGGCAGGCAACATTTTTTTAAAACCAAAGATTAGCCTGTTACACCGCAGAGCGGTGGAACAAGACCACTCTTGCAGCACCGCTCTGCGGCGCTGCGTTGCATCCAGGCGCTCAGCGCCATTTTCGGATAACCCGGCAAACACACACTGAAACTGGACAGAACATGGATACAGGTCGCAGTTCTTATCGCCGCAGGTAAGCGGAGCGGAGACCCCGTGCGGTGCCCCTGAACACTTACTGATGGATCAATACTGCCTGCAACAGGGACGGAAAACTCTATTCCGCCCCTGTTTGCCGCTGCGGGGTTATTTCTTTTTCTTTCGCAGACAGAACCCGAGATCGGCCCTGGCGTAGTTATGCTGATGCGGCATGCTGCCGACAATGGTTCGATCCCATACCCGTAACTCTATCACGTAGCCGCAAGGTTGCATGCTGCTGGTGTTAAGACTCCAGGCATCCCCGGGGGCAAGTACGGTCTGGCTGGTTCCGCCGGCTGGTGCCGGGCTGGTTGGAGAGAGACTGGTCGGCAGAGTCCTGATGCTGTAATGACCGAAATGGATGTCACGGGCCACAAAACGTCCGGTCAACGTTACCCCTTCAACAAAATCCTTGCAGTCGCCGCCGGAATCGATATGGATATCGGCACTTGGAGCCGTGTTGTCCAGCTGGATCTTATACCATGGTGTCAACATTGTTCCCCCGCCGGACGGTTTCACCTCCATCCGTGCCTCCCAGAGTATATTTTTATCCTCGGTCTTTTCGTGATGGGAATCCCAGACCGCCAGCAGACTGCCGATATTCTCGTTTACACTCAAAGTATCGAAATAGCCGTTGGCCTTTATCTGGTGATAATGACTGAAACCAAGGCTGTTGGTCACCCAGATCTTGCTGTCCAGCACCGTGAAAGATGCATCTCCCACCCGGCGAATCAAAATCCGGTACTCGGAACCGGAGTCCGGAACCCCATGGAATTGAATTCTTCCGCCGAATGGACATTCACGGAAAAAATCCCAGGGATCGGTGGCAAGATCGAAAAAGGCGAACTTGCCCCCGGACTTGGTCATACCATTGCCGAATACATGAATATTCTGAATACCCACCCCGCCTATTGCGGCAAGTGACCCGGTCAGGCTGCTTTTCGGTTTGATCTGAACATGGGTATCCAGCCGATTTCCCCATTTGGGCAGCGCATTCGGATTTATGGGTGAGGGCGGCGTATTCCATGAAAGTACGGCCCGGACTTGGCTTATCTTTGGCCCTTCATCGCAATCCTGCCGATGCGGGCCCAGGTCTACCGGACAGATGACGGTATAGTGCAGCCCTTCGTCCGGAATGCTCTTGATATCGTGTACATCAATCCAGCTGGTTCCCTGGTAGACCCATTTGCATGAATTGTCCCAGTCCGCCCAGAAGGTGATATATTCCCGACTGCCATTGTCACAGAGCCCGCCATTGAACCCGCTGGGCCTTTTCACGACAAAAGTGGCAACCAGCCAGTCGCGGTTACAGTCCAGGCCGAGACAGTTCAACTCCTCAAAGGTGACATTTCCCTTGGTTTTCTCATACTTGACCAGCGCCTCGGCCCAGTTCAGCTTGGCGGATTCCCATTCCGCTATTTTTGCGGTCAAGGCCTCGGGAGCCAGGGTGTTGGGGCTGGTTGCCGCCTCAAGATCCTTGATGCCGAAGCGGTGCGGTTGCACAAGGATCTTTCTGGCCTTGTGCGCCTTATACTTCACGGCAAGCTCGCCGATGGAAAGCTCGGGCGGTTCCGGGATCGGAACAGGTATAGCCGCCTCTTCAAACGCTTTCGGCAGTTTGATCATGCTCTCCGGACCGGCCATCTTTTTGACCGACTCTATGATGTCGATAAGCAGTGCCGGACTGGGTTTGATCTGGATGTTCCGCTCAAGTACATTCCCCCATATCGTCGGTTCATAGGGATCGTTCCCCGGTATTTTACTCCAGGACAGAATCGCGCGGACCTTCGGCAATACGGGGAGATTACACCATTTTGGTTTGGGCGTTATGGGACGGGTGACGACATAGGTCAGCGGTTTGGTCGATTTTTTCGCACAATCTTTTGAGGTCTCGATATCGTGAACACGTACGGCCGCCAGTCCACAGTCTTCCCACCCGTCCCCGTAATCCAGAAAGAACCGGACATATTCGGTTGAACCGGCATCACACAGGTCCGAACCGCCATAGCCAAAGGAACGTTTGATCTGGATGGTCGCCTCAAGCATCTCCAGGTTATGATTATACCCTACACAGGTCAGTTCTTCGTACTTGGTCGCCTGTTTCCACTTTTTAAGGACCGGCTTAAAGGCTTTATCGTACGTTGTTCCGAAATAGTTCGGATTTTCAGCAATCAACCTCGTAAAATATCTTCGTTCCTTTTCTATCCGCGGACGTCTTTTCCTTACCTTTCGCTCTGTCGCAGCCATGTGTACCACCCTCCATCTGAAATAGAATCTGTGCGGAACCCGCCCCTTCAATAAAAAAACGGCAAAGATATTGTTTCCGGTTCATTCGCCGGCAAG
>DRKH01000245.1 GCA_011051825.1 Desulfobulbus sp. | reverse complement strand
GGGACATCCATGATAAGTAAAGTCAAGAGGAAAACGGAGATTTCCTATGCCGTTGCGGAAAGGCCAACAGTTTATTCATTTTTCCTTTGAGCCGATCTTTTTAATCCATTGCAGGTCCGCCGATCTCGGCGACCAGACATCCATTTGCTGTCTCAGGGGTAACTATTTCCCTTCACAGAAGATTAAGTTTGGGTCAACCCGCCTCCTCGAAACAGTATAAATGGCGTGCAGCAGGTGATAACAGCTCACGCAGTCCCCAAAGAATGCAAGGCCTGGCGGGAAGTTCGGTTCCAAACAAAAAAGTTATGTCATTGCCCGTGGGCGGGCTATGTTGCCTTGACTATTGAGGTAGACCACGGTAGCAAGACAGCTTCATGCTTAAATTAAGTCATGTTTTTGGTCATCCTGTTAATGGGCAGATCTCCTATTCTGCCAACAGTGTTCTTTGATAATTTGAGATTTTCTGTTACAGTGTTTCTGCATCCTCGGAGGATAGGGCAACGCTGGGGAGCGACCCGAGCGCCGCAGGGTGTGACGTATGAAAGAGAGGTCGGGAAATATTCTCGGCCTTTCTTCCTTCTCCACTCTTTCATACGTCCGTAAAGCGATAAACCCACTTCCGGCGAGCGAAGCGAGACGAGAGAATTCCTGATAGTCACCACGCTGCTTTCTTCCTGCCCAGCCAGCTATACCCCAGCCGGTGCTCTTCCCTGTAAGGGCTTCATGAGGGTACGACTTGCTCGTTTCGGGCTATGCCGCTTTGACCGCCTCGTTCACCACAAAGGGGGTGCCACGACGTTCAACAGCCAACATATATTTTACCAACCTTCTCGCTACCGCTATAGTTGCCTGGTTTCGGTTTCCCTGGCTCAACACCTTTGCTTGAACCTCTGCTAATCCAACATTCCACCTTGGCGCCAGATTAGCCGCTTCAATCAACACAGTCTGTAGATGTTTATTCCGTTTTTTCGACAGCGGCCCGCGTTTTTCCTTTCCTGCCGATTCCCGTTGCGCACTACACAACCCGCAATAACTGACTGCCTTGTTTGCATTACTAAATCGTTCGATATCACCGATTTCAAGAACCCAGGTTAAGGCCGTTACTTCGCCTACACCGGGAATGCTCATGAGAAGATTGACCCTTTCGCTAATAACAGGATCATGCTGCAGGATCTTGACCAACTTTTTCTGGATAGAATCAAATAGTTCAAAACTGCTTCGACTCATACGCAACATGTCTTTGACTGACTCGGGGACATACTCTATTTTGTCCAAAAGCTCGTTGAAATAACGTTTCCCATGCAGTTTGCGCTTGTTATACTGTGCGCCGACCTCCATTAACAGGCCGGATGTCTTGTTTTTCATGGCCACGGCATTGCGGACAATCATATTTCGGTAACGAAGCATCCTTCGGAGTTCTCGAAGCTCCGTAGGCATCATGTATGATTCCGGCAAGAGGTTAACCCTGAGCAAATCCGCGATCATTTCCGCATCGGCGCGATCGTTTTTCTTTTTTGCCGCAACGATGGCCTTGAGCATTTCGGGGTGGGCCACTTTCAACTCGGTAGCATGGGGAAGCAGAAAATCATATATCCATCCGGTAAACATAGTCGCCTCCATGGCCCCTACCCAAGGGCCGGGAATAGTCTCCAGCCAAGCCTGAAGGGATATGCGGTCAGCGCCTATTACCCCTTGATCAAGGATTTTGCCATTAAAGGATTTGATGCAATAAGCAATGGTTTTCTTGTGTACGTCTAAACCAATGTAGTACAGTGTTTTCATGGGAGCCTCCTTGTAGGTCTGACTCGGGGCGATTTATTCGGCCCCTCTGTTCATATTATGAACCGTCCGCTGCAAGGACGCTCCCTTTTTCTCACTTATGCATTTAAACAGTATACACATTTATGACATCCATATATGTATTATATATACTGCCCCCGGAACTCCTGTCCCCGGAACTCCAAGAGCACAGCCCGAGCCGCAGCCAGAGGCCGCCTGGCCCACCAGAGATGAAGCGTGAAGGGATGCCCATGACGGATGGATTTCTCCCTTTTGGCTGCGGCATTAATATCATCAAACGGCAAGGCCACTTCGATGAGTTTCTTAGGGTAATCAGGCTGGTTATAATCCTTGTAATGACCAGCGAAATGGCACTGTCTTGAGAAAATCAGTTATTTCCTGCGGAGTTTCCAGAAATTGAAGAGTATCGGCAAACTGTTTCCGCTGGCGGCTTAGTTTTGGGACATTAAGCCCAAGAATATTGTTTATGGTTTCATTGGCCTGCTGTTGTTCAGCTTCTGTCAAACCAGAGGCCGGTACAAGAAAACCATCCCGTGCCATCAGTTCAAAATATCTGTTACAACCTGGGCGGGGTTCTATGGGCAAATCTTTGTTTTTCTTAAAATGGCCACAATGTTTAGGACCATTACAACTATGGGCAAGATTCTCATATGAGAAAAGGGGTCAAGTCTGCTTTTGCCTGTTCTTGGCAAATATAATAATCAAGGTACTTCCACTAACTCTTGACTCCGATTCAAGGTACACTATTAATATTTGAACTTCACCTCTCAATCGATTGTGCTCAGGCGGGATTCGAACAGTCTCCCTGTTCCTATTAAACAAAAAAAGGCCGGAACCCCTGGCGGGATTCCGGCCTTTTCAAGAACTACTGTAATTTTCTACTGCTTTACTCAGGCATTTCTCCGACACTGGCGGATAAAATCTTTGGCCAGTGAGGGATGTTCAGCGATGATGGTCCCGCCTTTTTCACCCATTTTCTTGATCAGAAAATCCGTGACCTGGGCATAGGTCATATCTTTTTTCAGGGTTTCGGCAACCAATGCGGTCAGTTTGTCCTGGTCCGCTTTATTATCGAAATAGCTGAGCAGACGATGTTCAGACGATTCCGAGTCCTCAACGGTTTCCTGGTTCTCTTCTTTTGCAGCGGCGGCCGGTGTATCAGCGCTTTCAGCCGTTGCACCGGCAGTGCTTGCCTCTTTCAGTGCGGACTGCAATGATTCAATCTCGGCCTGCAAGGCAGCAATCTTTTCTTCAATGGGCTGCAGATCAACAGGAGCGGCAGGTTCCTGCTGTTCCAGGGTTTCGAGCCGGGCAGGGACATCACCAAGAATTGCTCCGGGATCAACCGCACCGATTTTCTTGACGGCCTCCTCGACCTTCTGCTGCAGGACCTTGACTGTGCCCTCGGTGGCGGTCAGGGCCTCGCTGACAGTGACGACCTCGGCAGTTACCGCTTCAAGCTGTTCGGTGGAGACCTTTTCTTCGGTTGCCTTCTCAGCGGCCTGAACTTTGCCCTGCAGAGCCGAAACCTTTGCCGCCAGCTCGCTCTGGGCTGCGGAGAGTTCCTGGCGGGCAGAAGCGATCATTCGGCTGAAATCATTTTTCAAGCTCTGCCCGAGATCACTGAGTTCAGCCTCCAGTTTATCTTCATGATCCGACGACAACAGACAAAGGGCAGGTGCCAGCCAGTTGAGGATGGTCTGGCGCAATCCCTCGTACATACGGGAAGCACTGGAGGCATCAAAAAGGGCTACCGCCCCCAGAAAGATACCGATCAGGACAGCGAGACAGACCAGAAGACCAACGGCCAGACCGATCGCCAGCTGAGCTATTCGAAAAAACAAGGTGAAAATCGCCCCGATGGAACTCCAGATCGATCCTTCCGCAGAGGTCAACGTGAAGTAGACCAGCAGAGAACAGACAATAAGGAGAATGGCAGACTTGATGAGCGGGGCTCGCAGGAGATTTGGTTTCATTGGTCGTTCCTCCATAACAGACCGAAATGCCAAAGCAGGCAGGCAACGGGAAATAAATTCGTGCCGGGGGGACGTTTTCACGGTATAAGGCACATAAACACAAAAAGTTTGAACAATACGTAGTGTATTTCTGTAGGTACGGCAAGGAAAAATCAACAGATTCGCCCATGCAGAACAATTTTTCCAATATAATCCTGATCGGCATGGCCGGTGTCGGAAAATCCACGGTTGGTGCTTTGCTGGCAAAACTGGCTGAAAAACAATTCATCGACACCGATACGCTGATCAGCGAGCAGACGGGCATGGCCCTGCAGGACTTTCTCAACCGGGTCGGCAGAGAGAGCTTTCAGCAGCAGGAAGAACAGACCCTGCTGGCCTTTTCCCTCCATAATCATGTCATCGCCACCGGCGGCAGTGCAGTCTACAGCAGTGCCGGCATGAGGCATTTAAAAAAAAGCGGGCCGGTTGTTTTGCTTGAGGTCGATCTGGAAACCCTGGAACAACGGGTGCAAAACAGAAATTCCAGAGGGCTCGTCAATCCCGGAAAAGGCAGCTTCCGCGACCTGTTTTACGCCCGAAAGCCCCTGTACCAACGCTGGGCCGATATCCGCATCAAGGGTTCCGGCTCGCCTGAGGAGATCGCCCGGTCAATACTCAAAGAGCTTGCCGAAACAAAAAACAGCTGACATCTTTTGTAAACATTCGGGTTGCTGCCCAGAAATAGCCTTTTTTGATGAGCTGTAAATATTTGGATAACAGCGAAGCGGTGTCAGCCCCAGATTCGCTCAGGTAAGCGCAGACTCCGTGGGGTGCTAGCCGAATATTTACCATTTTTTTGCAGCTACTCAAGCAGGCCGCCGTCTGCAGAAGATTCTTCCATGGCCCGGTGAAGCACCAGGGTCCTGCCGGTGGCAACGGCATCCCGGTAGGCATCGGCGTTAAGTCTGATCTTGCGGGTTCCGCCCTTTCGAAGTCGGGGAAAATGAATGGCGACAAAATCCTGCAGCCTGATGTCCTCAGCCAGAATCAGCTCTCGGGTATGTTTCCGTTTCACCGCAGGGGCTGAACATTGCCGCCGCCCGTCAGCCAGCTTTTCCCGAAAGCCGACGATGACCCCATGAAAATAACTGTTCCGGGCACGCTGGCCTCCTCTGGGGAAACGATGCCGGTTCCGCTGCCACAAGGAGGCCAGCTTGCCGGTCAGAAAATGATAGCAGTGCTCGGCCACTACCACGTTTTCCCGGCGGCCGAACAGTTCAATAGTTCGCAGGCTCACATCCTTTTGCGGGTCATAGACCGAGGCACAGACAATCTGAACAAAAAAATACTCCTGGAGCAAAGCGCAGACACTGCGCAGATAGCCGGGCATACGCTGGCGGCCGGTATTCAAGCTCAGATGGAGATAGGCCGGATCGTCCGGAGACGACAGCTCCAGATTGTGACGCCTGAGCAGCTCACCGGCCCGCTGCATGGCCAGTGCCGCCTCGTGCTCGTTGTCGGACCCGGCCAGAGCCAGCAGTTTTTCCACCTTGGCGAGTACCCTCCGTCCCTGTTCGGCCTCCGGCGAAACTGCGGGATCAATGGCCGCCGAAAATCCCGTATAATCGGCCTTTGCCCGGCTAAAGGGCCCGGACAGGCCAAGTTGCGCGCAGGCCTTCTTAAACAGAGGGCCATGCCCCTCGGACGGGGCGGCAAAGATATCCGAGCAGATCTGGTGGGCGATCTCATGCTTGAGAACCTGGAGGGTTACCTGCCACGGATGGCCGCTGATAAGGCGGGTACTGAGGGCAATAATCCGGTATTGATGATCCCAGGAGCCAAAACGAGTGCTTGAATCGGTCAGCTCAAAAATCGGCGCCTGCAGATCGACCCGATGCTGATAACAGATATCTTCAAACTCCACCCGGATCTGCTTGAGCCAGGCCGCCCGCAGCGGCTCACCCACATTGTCACTTCTGATTCGCTCAGTCATCACCGCAGCCGCAGCTCTCCTCTTCGGCCAGACAGTCCAGGCAGACAAAGGCCTGCCGCCGACCGGACCAGACCAGTTCACCGGAAACAAACAACTGGCCGCACAGAGCGCAGGCCTCCTGTTTTTCTTTGGATACGATTATCACAGGGTCGCCCTGATGGCCTCAATCCGTCTCAGGACCGGCGGATGACTGTACTGCAAAAACACCTGCAGGGGATGGGGTGTCAGGTTGGACAGGTTGGCACGGCAGAGTTTTTTCAGGCCCGTTATCAGGTCGGGACCCTTGCCGGTGGTGCCGACGGCGTACCTGTCGGCCTGATATTCATATTTACGGGAAAAGACATTCCCCACCACCGACAGCAGGGTGGAAATCGGGGCATAGAGAAAACCAAAGAAGACCAGACCGGCATAAATGGAGATATGCTCCATGCCGAAGGCCGCAAACAGGCCGGGATTTTGTATGAACAGAGAGAGAATAAAGAACATGAGGCCGGTCTGGAGGATGGTGGCCACCATCATTTTCAGGATATGCTTTTTCTTGAAATGGCCCATCTCATGAGCAAGAATCACCACAAGCTCATCAACGGTCAACTTCTCCATCAGGGTGTCAAAAAAAACAATCCTTCTAAAGCGGCCAAACCCGGTAAAAAAGGCATTGAGACGGTTGGAACGTTTGGAACCATCCATGGTGTAGATGCCCTGAAGGGCAAAATTCTGCCTGTGGGCATACTCGGTGACAGCCTTTTTCAATTCGCCATCGGCAAGCGGCGTGAACCGGTTGAAAAGCGGCATGATGACAACCGGGGCCAGAAACTGCATGATGATCGTAAAACCAACCACCAGCAGCCAGCAGTACAACCAGGCCAACCCGCCACCCTGTTCGAAAAACCAGAGAATCAGGGCCAGGATCGGGCCGCCGAGCAGCACAACAAGGACTATGGTTTTAAGGATATCAAAGACAAAGGTCTTGACGGTTGTCCGGTTCAATCCGAAACGGTTTTCAATAACAAAGGTGGAGTACACAGAAAAAGGCAGATGCACCAGACCGCTGAGCAGCAGGAGCAGACCGGTAAAAAGCAAACCGGTGGGAATCGAGGAAAACCCGAAACTCCGGGCCCACAGGTCAAGAAGATTAAAACCGCCCAGCAGGATAAAGGCAATGGTCAGCGGCAGCATGATGGTATCCTGCACCAGGGAAAAACGCAGATTTACCCTGGTATACTCCTGGGAACGTGCATATTCCCCTGCATCATAGATTCCGGAAAATTCCTCGGGCAGGACCGGCTGCAGAGAGCGAAGGGTCAGGAGTGAAATCGCAAGATCAAGGAGGTAGCCAAAGACCAGAACACAGAGAATGAAAATAAGATAGGGATTCACAAAGACACAACAATGGAAATAATTTGAGAAAATAAACAAAAAAAGAGGAACATAAAGGTTAGTTACCCGACATTCCCCTTTTCAACAGAGAACAAAAAAAACTACACTCCAGCTATAACGACCTTATGACAATCAAGGCGCAAGTCTACCCTCAAACACAGACAAGCCAAGATATATAACGAAAACTCAGCAGCCAATGACTACTGCAGATACGTCAGGCCGACCTCTAAATTTTCAGCATCTTCCCAGGCTACCCGACAGCGAAGATTGACCGTGTCGGCATGATTTTTCCTGGAGAGGCAGGCAATATCGACTTCATGGCCGACCTGAAAACCGGCCTGATTGGTCATCCGTACACGCATACCCTCCACCCCGGCATCAAGAATTTCCG
>DRKH01000244.1 GCA_011051825.1 Desulfobulbus sp. | reverse complement strand
GTCCTTGCCGCCCACTGCGTCATGCTGGAAGATGATGAAATCCGTCTGCTGGCCGAACGCGGGGTCAAGGTAGCCCATTGTCAGGAATCCAACATGAAGCTTGCCTCCGGTACGGCACCGGTGGTGAAGATGCTTGAGGCCGGAATCTGCGTGAGCATCGGTACCGACGGCAGTGCCTCCAATAATGATGTTGATATGTTCGGCGAGATGAACACCGTTGCCAAGGTACACAAGGTGGCGCGGATGGATCCGACCGCCATGGGCGCGGCAACCACCCTGTGGGCTGCAACCAAAGGCGGGGCCCGGGCCCTGGGCGCGGGGAAAATGATCGGCAGTCTGGAGGTTGGCAGGAAGGCGGATCTGATTGTTTTGGACCTCAATAAACCGCATCTGACCCCGATCTACAATCCGGTCTCCCATCTGGTCTACGCCGCCCGGGGCGGGGACGTTGTCCACTCGATCATCAACGGCCGGGTGATCATGCGCAGCCGAAAAATTACCACCGTTGATGAGCAGGCAGTGCTTGCCGAGATGGGGCGGGTAGGGCGGATAATTCAGGATATGAAATAATGGTCTGTTGACAGCGGTGGTTTCTTGGTGCTATGGTAACACTGCTGGAAATTACGGATATAAAAGCAATGCCCCCAGCGTCCTGAGCAATGAGGGCAAATTGAAATTAAATAAAAGGACAGCGGATTGGTCCGGGCCGGTGGTTGGTATACCGGATGCCGTGGCGATATCCCCTGATCCCTGTTCAATGAGGTGACACCATGTTCGGTCTTGGAATGCCTGAGCTGATCATTATTCTGGTCATTATCGTTATTATTTTTGGGGCCGGCAAACTGCCGGAGATTGGTGCCGGTATAGGAAAAGGCATCAGGAACTTCAAGGATGCGACCAAAAATGACGACAACGCAAAATCCATTGAAGATGAAAAGGACAAGGATGCCTGAAGGCTGTTACCACCTGGATTAATTTTTTTGGCGAGGAAAAGACTATGTTTGGACTTGGTACCCCGGAACTTGTAGTTATACTTGGCATTGCCTTCCTGTTTTTCGGTGGCAAAAAACTCCCTGAGATCGGTTCCGGTCTCGGCAAGGCAATCGGCTCGTTTAAGCGGGGCCTTGATGACGTGGAGGACGCGGGCCTGGATCTGAAAAAGAGCCTGCCCGGTGTAAAAGAAGTGACAGCCGTCAAAAACAAAATTGATAAAGCTCGCGATATTACCGAGGTAATCACCAAGTAGGCCCGACTCAGACAGGTGCATGAATCCGGACGCAGGTTTTTCTGTGATCCGGATTTTTTTTTAACGCTTTTCTGCCGTTCCCATCCTGCCCCGGAATCCGGCGTTCCTTTCTCCTTGACACAAGGGAACTTTTTTTGTATTCGTCCCGTCTGCAGTCTTGACATTCCGCTCCATATTTTTCATAAAGATTGTCGCAGGCGGATTTTTAACGTCTTCGCTGCTTTGTGTGAAATACGTTCGAGTATGTGTTGTTTTCGTAACCGTTCGCCGAGACGACAAGTTTACGGGAACCTCTGGTCTGTAAGTGTTTACCAATGCCTTTATTCGGCGTCTACGCTTACCTGTTTATTTTTGGACTTTTGAAGCTCTACTGCTCTTTGAGAAGTCCAGGTAAGCGAGCCTGCGAGACTCCGGGTAAGCGAGCCTGCGAGACTCCGGGTAAGCGAGGAAGGAGACTTCGAAGTGGACGAAGATGAGGTGCTGGTGAATGCCTATCTGTTTTCCAATGTTTCGAGCTGGTTCAGGGCGGTGTCTGTCTTGAACTCTCGGGATCAGCAATGACTTTCAGGAGTAATCCATGTGTCGTTTAGCGTTAAAAACTTCAAGTACGCCCTTCTCCCCGTATGAGGTTCTTGAGGCCATGGAGGCCATGCAGGAAGGGTATGACGGCAGCGGCCTCGGCCTTCTGCTGCGCGGAGTTCAGTTTGCGGACTTCAACTATGAGAAGGAAAATCAGGTTATTCTTTCCGGCATAGCCCATACGGAGGCGGCCCTGTCCAGGCTCAACGGGTACATGGAGACCCGTGGTTTTGTCCAGAAGTATGACCATGAATTCAAGGTACACCCCGAGCTCATTGAAGCCAGGGACCGTCATAAATATATTGTCCGGGTTTTCAAAAAACCCGTCGGTATGGACGAAGCTGCGCTGGAAGAGCACCTGATGCAGACCCGGCTTTTTCTGCGCCGGGATGGTGAGGAACACGGTGGCGACCTGACGGTCTTCTCTTTCTGGTCCGACGTGGTGATGATCAAAGAAGTCGGCTGGCCCCTTGAAATCGGTGACGCCCTGTCGCTCAGCGATAACCGGATCACCGCCCGGGTGGTCATGGCCCAGGGACGACAGAACACCAATTACGGCATCAACCTCTATGCCTGTCACCCGTTTTTCATCCAGGGCATCTCGACCATGACCAATGGCGAAAATACCGCCTTTATTCCGATCAAGGAATGGCTGGAGGGAAAAAATATTCCCGGCTACACCGGCTACCAGAGTGACTCCGAGGTGTTCACTCATATTCTCCACTATGTAACCAGAAAATTGAAACTGCCCCTGCAGGCCTACAAACATGTCATTACCCCGCTGAAAAACGAAGAACTGGATGTCCATCCCCAGGGCGAGTTTCTCAAAGGGTTGCGGACGGCCTGCCGCAGACTTATTATCGACGGTCCCAATGCCGTTATCGGCACCCTGCCCGATGAATCCTGTATGCTGGTGATGGATGCCAAGAAACTGCGTCCCGCCACGGTCGGCGGCAAGCCCGGTACCTGGGCAATTGCCTCTGAAATGTGCGGGGTGCAGGCCCTGGTTCCGGATCGTGATCCGGCCCTGGACTTCCAGCCCATGCGTGAACATACAATTATTATTCCTCCAGATCGTAAGGAACTTTTGATATGGACTCAGTTCGATCCGTTTACACTACCCCAAGCAGCTTAACCTACAGCGACCTGCCCTGGATTATCCAGCACCGTGAGGATCGTTGTACCCTCTGCGGCCAGTGCACCGCCGTCTGCCCGGTCAATGCCATTTATCTGACCTATCGTCGCCAGCGGGTGCCTAAACTCGATGTGCTGCGTAAGAAGCGGGGCAATGAGTACCGGCATTTTGTCGGTATCCGCCAGCATACGGCCATAGATAAAAAATGTATCGGCTGTGGAATGTGTTCTTCGGTCTGCCCCAATGAGGCCATTGGACCGGTGCCCAATCCCAATGAACACCGGACCGTGTTTCATAACAATCAGAAGGGCGAGGCGCCGAAGCGGGGCGGTCGGCGGAATAAAACCGGGGCAACTATTCTTGATCGCATAGCCTTTAATCGGATTTCCATGCTTACCGATCCGGCCCTTGATGCCGGACGGCATGAGTTTAATACCAATACCATTCTCGGCCGGGTTCTGCCGCCCGAGGAGTATCTGCGCCGTAAGGCCGCCGGGGAATGGATCCCGCCCACCCGCGAGATTTTTCCCTTTGTGATCGGTTCCATGTCCTTTGGGGCGCTTTCGCCCAATATGTGGCTGGGCCTGCTCCAGGGCGTTGCCTACTGCAATGAGGTCCTCGGTATTCCGGTGGTCATGGCAACCGGTGAGGGGGGCTGTCCGCCCTGGGTCCTCAAGAGCCCGTTCCTGAAATACATCATTCTCCAGATTGCATCCGGCTATTTCGGCTGGGACGAGATTATCCGGGCCATCCCCGAGATGCAGTGCGATCCGGCGGCGATCGAGATCAAATACGGCCAGGGGGCCAAACCCGGTGACGGCGGACTGCTGATGTGGTTCAAGGTTTCCAAGCTGATCGCCCGCCTGCGTGGTGTGCCCGAAGGGGTTGACCTGCCGTCGCCTCCGGTCCATCAGACGCTCTATTCCATTGAGGAGAGTGTCATGAAGATGATCCAGACCCTGTCGATGGCGTTCGGCTTCCGGGTTCCGGTTTATCCGAAGATTTCCGGCTCGACCTCGGCCAAGTCCGTACTTAACAATCTGGTCCGTAATCCCTATGCCGGAGCACTGCTCATTGACGGTATCGACGGCGGAACCGGTGCGGCCTACAACGTCTCCATGGATGCGACCGGTCATCCCATCGCCTCCAACCTGCGTGAGTGTTACCTGGATCTGGTGGCACAGGGCCGCCAGAACGAAATCCCGCTCTTTGCCGCCGGTGGCGTGGGCAAGAACGGAAACGTGACCCAGAACGGGCTGGCATTGATTATGCTTGGTGCCTCAGGCGTCCATATCGGCAAATATATCATGCAGTCCTGTGCCGGATGCCTGGGCAATGAAAAAGGCCGTTGTAATGTCTGTAACGTCGGTATCTGTCCCAAGGGCATTACTTCGCAGAATCCGAAACTGTTCCGGCGTCTGGATCCTGATGATGTGGCCCAGCGGGTGGCCGATACCTTCATGGCGATTCGTACGGAGATGAAAAAGATCATGGCTCCGCTGGGACGGTCACAGAGTCTGCCCATCGGCATGTCCGATGCCCTGGGCATTGATGATGCCGATGCCGCCGAGCGTTTGAAAATTAAATATATCTGCTGATCACCAACAGATCGGCAACCATGGTTTTTCCACCACGCAGGCGTACCTCTGAACGGAGAAGCGTGGTTAACTTATACACGACTGATAGCTGACATGAGTACACAAGAGCGGAAGATTGTAACAGTTCGCGGTAAAGATGAAAACGGACGGCGACTGACCTCCAAGATCTTTGAGGAAGAGGTCCGTGGCGCTGCGGCTGCGGCGGATGAACTGATCCTTGAATCTTTTGGCCAACATAATATCGGTTTGCGCCTGGGCACGGAAAGCCATCCGGTGACCATTCGGGTTCAAGGGCCGGCCGGCCAGCGTCTTGGCTGTATGGGCCAGATCGGGGCAACTATTATCTGTGAAGGTGCGGCCTCCGATGATGTCGGCTATCTGAACATCGGGGCTGATATTATTGTCCGTGGCAATGCCACCAACGGGGCCTGTAATGCCATGGCCGGTGGTCGGGTGATGATCGGCGGCTCTATCGGATCCCGTGGTCTGACCATGACCAAGTGGAACCCGGAATATGAAAAACCGGAGATGTGGGTTCTGGGGTCGGTGGGAGACACCTTTGCCGAGTTTAACTGCGGCGGAATCGGTATTGTCTGCGGGGTGGAGGCGAAGAATCCGGACAACGTGCTCGGCTATCGGCCCTGTGTCGGCATGGTCGGCGGTCAGATATATTTTCGCGGTGCAACCGATGACTCCTATTCCCGTACCAATGCCAAGCTGACCAAGCCTGACGACAAGGAGTGGCAGTGGCTTATTGAGAAACTACCCGGCTATCTTGAGGCTATCAAACGGCCGGAACTGCTGGAAACCTTATCGGTACGCGAGGACTGGAACCTGCTGACGGCCATCACCCCGCAGGAACGGGCATTGATGTTTTCCGGTCCCATGCCCATGGCCGAGTTTTCCCGGCGGGTGTGGAGCCAGGGTTTTGGCGGCGGCGATCCACTGCGTGATCTGGCACCCGGTCTTGAACGGTCCGTTATCGGAGTGATTGAATCGGGTGAATTCCGGCGTCGTAAACCCTTCTGGGCCAACCGGAGCTCAGCGGCACCGTGTACCTATTACTGTCCCATGCATATCCCCACCATTGACCGTCTGCGGCTGATCCGTGAAGGAAAAACCGAAGAAGCCTACGAGATGCTGCTTCGTTACACCCCGTTTCCGGCCTCGGTCTGTGGAACCATCTGCCCGAACCTCTGTATCCAGAACTGTTCCCGTAAAAAGGTCGATTATTCCATTGACGTTCAGGTGCTCGGCAAGGCCGTTAGGACGGCTGAACCACCAAAACCGCTGCCGTCCATTGGCAAGAAGGTGGCGATTATCGGCGGCGGTCCGGCCGGGATGGCCACGGCCTGGCATCTGGCGCTGAACGGCATAGAGGCCCATATCTTTGAAAAAGAGCATCAGCTGGGCGGTAAACTGGCCCAGACCATTCCCTGGGAGCGGTTATCCAAGGCTGTCTGGGATGTGGAGATCGAGCGATTTTTGAAAGAGGACAACATAACGGTCCATTTCGGTGTCTCCATGACCAGGGAAAAGGTCGAGGAACTGAAAGAGGAATATGACTTTGTCGTCATTGGGGTCGGCACCCATCAGCCGAAGACTATTCCTTTCCCCGGTCATGATCTGGTTATTCCCGCCCTTGACTATCTTAAGGCGGCCAAGAGCGATTCTCCCATGAAAACCGGTAAGCAGGTGGTGATCATCGGGGCCGGCAACGTCGGGTGTGATGTGGCTGCCGAATGTTATCGCCTGGGTGCGGAGCAGGTCACCATGGTTGATATCCAGAAACCGCTGGCATTTGGTAAGGAGCGTGATGCTGCCGAGGCCCTGGGGGCGACCTTTAAATGGCCGGTGATGACGGAACGGGTAACCGCCGAGGGGCTGGTCACCGATTCCGGTGAGTTGATACCGGCCCAGACCGTGATCATCTCCATCGGTGATGTGCCCAGAATGCCATTCCTGCCGGAGTCGGTGGAGGTCGTCAATGTGGCCGGTGGTTCATGGATCAAGACCGACGAAACCGGGAGAACCAGCGATCCCAAGATTCTGGCGGTCGGAGACGTGGAAAGGCCGGGGCTTGCAACCAATGCCCTTGGCGCAGGCAAGCGAACCGGTGAGTATATCGCGGCGACCTTAAAAGGTGAGGAGTGGAAGCCCTTTGCCAAGGAACTGATCAAGTACGAGGCCCTGACCTTTGCCCATTATGATCCGGCAGAGGAAAAAGGTGATACCGAGAATCATCAGGCGGCACGGTGCTTAAGCTGCGGTTCCTGTCGTGACTGCCATCTTTGTGAGACCATCTGTCCGACCCATGCGATTTCCAGGCGTGAGCTGGTTGCCGACGAAATAGACGGAGTCAATTATGAGTACGTTTCCGATGACAACAAGTGTATAGCCTGTGGTTTCTGTGCCGATACCTGCCCCTGTGGTATCTGGACCATGCAACCCTTTTAGTAGGGATTAGGGGTTAGGGATTAGGGCATAGCCGTCAAGCTAACACAAATTATCTATAATATCAGGGGATAACAATACCGTAGGAGCCCGCCCCGCGGGCGATAATTATGCGTCATATTGATATTTCTGCCGACAATCGCCCGCAGGGGCGGGCTCCTACGTGATGCAACC
>DRKH01000243.1 GCA_011051825.1 Desulfobulbus sp. | reverse complement strand
TGCTGATTAAGGACAACAGGGAGCACCAGCCATGAAAACACCCTTTCTCCCCCGTACTGTTATTGTCCTTGGACTGGTCTCCTTTCTCAATGATACGGCCAGCGAGATGATCACGCCGCTGTTGCCGATTTTTCTTACTGCCGGTCTTGGGGCAGGTCCTGCCATTGTCGGTCTGGTGGAAGGGGTGGCTGAAGCAACCGCCAGTCTGCTCAAACTTGTTTCCGGACGGATGGCGGACAAGGGGCGGAACCATAAAGGACTTGTTGTCGGCGGGTATTCGATCTCCAACCTGGCCCGGCCGCTGATAGGGCTGGCGTTAAGCTGGAATCTGGTGCTGCTCTTCCGTTTTCTTGATCGAGTGGGCAAGGGGGTTCGAACTTCACCTCGAGATGCCCTTATTGCTGCTTCCACGGATTCGACCCGACTGGGCCGGGCCTTTGGTTTTCACCGGGCCCTGGACAACGCCGGGGCCATGCTGGGGCCGCTCTGCGCCTGGTACCTGTTGCGTGCAGGTATTCCCATGGCCCATGTTTTTCTCTGGTCACTGGTGCCCGGCATTCTGGTTGTCTGTTTGCTGGTGTTCGGTCTGGAGGCCACCCCGGCAAGGGAAAAGCTGAAAGAACTTCCTCCGTTGCGCTGGTCGGTGCTTGATCACAGGCTGCGAGGTCTGATTCTGGCCGCAGGCGGCCTGGCCCTGGCCAGCGCGCCTGAAGCCTTTCTTGTCCTCTGGGCCACGGATCAGGGGCTGCAAATTGTCTGGATCCCGTTGATATGGGCCGCTGCCAGTGCTGTTAAGGCGATAGTTGCCGGTCCGGCCGGAGGACTGTCGGATCGATTCGGCAGGCTCTCTGTCCTGCTCTGTGGCTGGACTTTTCGTATTCTGCTGCTCCTGGGGCTTGGCTGGAGTTGTTCAACCACCCACCCCGTCCTTGTCTGGCCGCTCTTTCTTGCCTATGCCGCCTCTCTTGCCGCAACCGAAGGTGCCGAACGGGCCCTGATTGGAGATTTTGCCCGTCGGGAAGAACGTGCCACGGCATTTGGACTCTATCACATGGTTATCGGCCTTGCAGCCTTACCCGGTGCCTTGCTGTTTGGCGTAATCTGGCAGGTCCTGGGGCCGACGGTGGCTTTTGTCTTCAATGCCGTTCTTTCTTCCGGAGCAGTCATCCTGTTGCAGCGGCAATACAGGCGTGGAAAATGACGGCCTGATGACCTGGGCTGATTGACTATTTCAACTGTTCCGTGGCTCATCAATCCGGCATCAGGAGGAAACATCATGCAATTTGAAACAAACCGCAACCGGCCACCCATGGATGCATATTCCGGGTGCAATACTGACCGAACAATCAGAGTAGCCTCTGGGGCGTTCGCCACCCCCTTCAACATGGTTGACGCCTAACAGGCGCAGCAAAAGAGACAAAAGAGACCACGGAAAAATGAAAAAAAAGAAAAAAACAGCTGTAGGAAAGAAACAACAGAAACAATCGGTGCAACGGCCTGTTTTCAAAAAGGTTTTGCAGAAAAGTGCTCTTTCATTTCTGGCCATGGCACCCCTGTTGCTGGGGGTCATCGGCCTGGTCGGCCTTTTTCAGATCCTGGTGACGCCGAAGATGCTTGCCTCCCTGTTTCAAGGAAATGCATTCGTCGATACTCTTACTGGTACTCTAACCGGTGCCGTGGCAGCCGGAAGCCCGATAGTCAGTTATTTGATCGGAGGAGAGCTGCTCGGCCAGGGCATCTCGCTCTATGCCGTGACCGCCTTTATTCTATCCTGGGTGACTTTGGGTTTTATCCAGCTGCCGGCAGAGGTGGAGGTGTTCGGGGGCCACTTTACCCTGTATCGGAATATTCTGTCCTTTATCTTTACCATGCTCATTGCCGTGCTGACCACTCTCACCCTGCAGGTGGTATCATGAAAAAACAACAGGACAAACCCTTTGCTTTTCGCGGTAGATACCTTTCTTCAGCAGTTTTGATTCTGTATGGTGTACTTTTTGTCGTCAATAGTCAATTAGCGCAGCGGGCTCTGTTGAAAAGCGGTCATATCCTGGTACGAATTCTCCCTGTTTTTGTCATTGTTATCCTGTTTACCGCTGTGCTCAACTATTTTTTACAGCCCGGGCAGATTGCCAGGCATCTTGGTCGGGAAAGTGGCGGCAAGAGTTGGCTGTGGGCACTGGCAGCCGGAGTAATCAGCCATGGACCAATGTATGCGTGGTACCCGTTGCTTGAAGACGTACGCAACAGCGGGGTACGGGACGGATTAATTGTAGTTTTTTTTGCCTCCAGGACTATTAAAATTCCTCTGTTGCCGATGATGATCGATTATTTCGGGCTTGGTTTTACTCTGGTGCTGTCGTTCTACATCCTGGTAGGTGCTTTGCTCCAGGGATGGTTTTTTGAGCTACTGGGGCGACGGTCAGGGGTACCGTGAGCTATTTTGGTCATTTTCCGGGCAAATTTTATAAAAATTGTTGACATATGAACAAAAGAAACTAAGCTGCAAAGGTAATATTTATTCTTATTTGGTGGGGGCTGTTATGAAAGTAACAGTGATGTCAGGAGGAATCGTTTAATTCAAAGGAGGAGAATATGACTTGTGTGAAAATTGGTTTGTTTTTGCTGGCAATGCTAATGGTTGCCATGCCTGTCCAGGCTGTCACCTCAAAATGTGAAGAGTGTCACGCAAAAATAACACCAGGCATTGTGAAAGATTTCAACAGGGGTGCAATGTCAAAAGAGCTGAAATGTTCAAGTTGTCACGGTGAGGCCCATATGAGTGCTGACGATGTGGATAAAGCCACGTTGCCCACCATAGCAACCTGCCGGGAATGCCATGAAGAACAGGCAGCTCAATATCTGGAGGGAAAACATGCCAAAGGGCTTCTTCCCATTACAGCGTTTCCAGGATTTGCCCATCAACAGCCAACTGCTTTCATAGCAGGACAGAAGGGCTGTAATGGTTGTCATAATCTTGGCATAGTCGATGAGGAGACAAGAACTAAAGGGCTTGCCGGTGAGTTCAGAGCCCATTTTAAATACGGTATGGATTGCCAGAACTGTCACACCAGGCATGCTTTCTCCAAGGCGGAGGCACAGCAGCCTGAGGCATGTATGCAGTGCCATACAGGGTTTGATCATGCACAATGGGAAATGTGGACCCGGTCAAAACATGGTGCGGCCTATATGACAGATAGAAAAGCCCATAGAGGGCCGACCTGTCAGGACTGCCATATGGCCGGAGGCAATCACAAGGTTATGACTGCATGGGGTTTTCTTGGTCTCAGATTGCCCGAAAAAGATGCCGAATGGATGGGCTATCGTGTCAGTATTCTGAAAGCCCTGGGGGTCCTTGATAATGCGGGGCAGCCAACCGGCAGGCTGGACGTGGTAAAGGCTGCGGATATGGTCCGCTTGACCGAAGATGCATTCAATGCTCAACGGGACAAAATGGTCACCACCTGCAAGGAATGTCATAGCCAAACCTATGTTACCGAGAGTCTGGAAAACTCGGATCAAATGATCAAGGCCTCTGATAAGATCTTTGCAGAAGCTATTGAACTGGTAGCTAAACTGTATTCGGATAAGATTCTTAAACCGACAACAACTCAGGCTACATTTCCATATCCTGACCTGCTGACTTTTTATGAAGTCGATAACTACATTGAGGAACTTCTGTATTCAATGTTTATGGATTACAGGATGAAGACATTTCAGGCGTCGTTTCACCTGATGCCCGATTATACAACCTGGTATGGTCTTGCAAAGATGAAGAAGACCCTTGTGGAGATGAAGGATCTTGGTAAGCAGTTGAGAATGGCGGCAAAGCAGTAGGCCGCGTTTAAAAATTAGAAAAAGGGTTGAGAACGACCCTTTTTCTAATTTTATTTTTCCGTAACAGCTGCATTTATCCGTACCGCTCAATTCTTGTATTCCTCAGTATCCTTTCTTGCGTGTTTTTTGTGTGGTATATACTCCATAGCCGTCAAGCTAACACAAATTATCTATAATATCAGGGGATAACAATACCGTAGGAGCCCGCCCCGCGGGCGATAATTATGCGTCATATTGATGTTTCTGCCGACAATCGCCCGCAGGGGCGGGCTCCT
>DRKH01000242.1 GCA_011051825.1 Desulfobulbus sp. | reverse complement strand
GTTACATAGCCTATGATCAGGTACAAACACATAGGTACAATCCTGTGACCAGTTACGATCGAACTCTCCACTATGCCTGTACAATAAAAAGAATAATCCCGTATGGCACCGACTGAAAATCCTGTTCAAAAAACCGTCTGGTGGAACAATGCCCGTAACCGGGCCCTGCTCTTCCAGGCTCTGCTGGCTTGCGGAGTCATCGGTTTTTTTGTCTATATCGGCCACAATACCCTCACCAATCTAGAACAACGCGGTATCTCGACCGGCTTCTCTTTTCTCAAGCAAAAGGCCGGCTTCGGTATTATCCAGCACCTGATTCCCTATACGGAAAACAGCACCTATGGTCGAACCTTTGTCGTCGGCCTGCTCAATACAATCCTGGTTTCCGTGCTCGGTATTATCTGCGCCACAATCCTGGGCTTCATTGTCGGTGTGGCCAGACTGTCATCCAACTGGCTTGTTTCAAAAATTGCCGCCATCTATATTGAGACTTTCAGAAATCTTCCACTCCTGCTGCAGATATTTTTCTGGTACTTTGCCGTGTTACGGGCCTTGCCCTCGCCCAGGCAGAGCCTCCATCTCGGGGAACGGTTCTTTTTAAACATCCGCGGGATATATCTGCCCAGACCCATATTTGAAGACGGTTTCGGCTGGGTCACGGCAACTTGCATTGTGGTGATTCTAGGGATAATACTTTTAAAACTCTGGGCAAACAAACGGCAGGAAGAAACCGGTCAGCAGTTTCCGGTGCTGCTCACCTCGATTGGACTCCTTCTCACATTGCCCACACTTGTCTATTTCGCTGTCGGCGCACCACTGGAGTGGGAGCTGCCGGTCCTGAAAGGTTTTAACTTCCGCGGCGGCATTACGGTCATCCCGGAACTTGCGGCGCTGCTGGTCGCACTGACCATCTATACCGCCAGCCTGATCGCGGAAATCGTTCGCTCCGGTATCCTTTCGGTCAGTCATGGACAGACCGAGGCGGCCCACGCCCTGGGCCTTCGTCCAGGTAAAACCCTGCGCCTGGTGATCATTCCCCAGGCCATGCGGGTCATCATTCCCCAGATGACAAGCCAATACCTGAACCTGGTGAAGAACTCATCCCTTGCCACCGCCATCGGCTATCCGGATCTGGTTGCAGTCTTTGCCGGCACCACCCTGAATCAGTCCGGTCAGGCCATAGAGATCATTGCCATGACCATGGCCGTGTATTTGTCCATAAGTCTGACTATATCCTATTTTATGAACTGGTATAATGCCCGCAGTCAGTTGAAGGAACGATGAACATGCTTGCCGGTACCGGGAACCAGGCCCATGGACCGGGCTTATCCGGGAAACTCCCGGCAGCCTCGCCTTTAACTGCAGACAGACTCTATAGCCGTTCTTTTTCCACCTTGCGCAAGGGACGTATTTGATTTATACGAAATCATCATGATTGTTCATACCCCACATCCGGATTTGCCTCCTCCTACCTCCAACGCCGGCGTTATCGGCTGGTTACGGTCAAATCTTTTTTCTTCACCGGCAAACTCCGCGCTGACACTGTTTTGCCTGTATCTGCTGTATCACTTTATTCCGCCTGTTATCAACTGGGCCTTCCTTGATGCCAACTGGGCCGGCACCACCAAAGATGCCTGCACCAATGACGGTGCCTGCTGGGTTTTCATCAAAGTCCGATTTAACCAGTTTATGTTCGGCTTTTATCCGAGGAGTGAATACTGGCGGGCCATTCTTGCCTTTGTCATGCTCGGCCTTCTCATTGTCTACCTGCTGATAGACCGGACACCGAAAAAGGCCTGGGTCGCCGCTTTTACTATTCTGATTTACCCGATCATAGCCTTTTTGCTCTTTTATGGAGGGTTTGGCCTGCCCGTGGTTGAGACCTATAAATGGGGCGGCCTGATGCTGACCCTGATTCTTTCCACCATAGGGATGTTTTTTGCCTTGCCCTTCGGCATTATTCTCGCCCTTGGCCGCCGTTCCTCCATGCCTATTCCCCGGGCACTTTCCGTTCTCTTTATCGAACTCTGGCGCGGAGTTCCGCTGATTACGGTTTTATTCATGTCATCGGTGATGCTGCCCCTGTTTATGCCCGAGGATTTACGAATAGACAAACTGCTCCGGGCCCTGATCGGTATATCGCTGTTTCAGTCCGCCTATATGGCTGAGGTCGTTCGCAGTGGCCTGCAGGCATTACCCAAAGGACAGGGTGAGGCTGCCGATGCCCTGGGCCTCAGTTACTGGCAGGCCATGTTCCTGATTATCCTGCCCCAGTCCCTGAAAACCGTTATCCCGGGCATTGTCAACACCTTTATCGAGCTCTTCAAGGATACGACGCTGGTCCTGATCATTGGTCTTTTTGACCTGCTGGCTATTATTCAGGCCGCATTTACCGACCCGGAATGGCTGGGCTTTTCCGTTGAGGGCTATGTGTTTGCCGGACTCTTGTATTGGATTTTCTGTTTTTCCATGTCCCAGTACAGTCAACACCTGGAGAAGAAACTGCACACCGGACACACCAAATAAGGGCTGCAGAACAAGAACATGGCTGAACCTGCGTTGAGACGCTGGTTATTTTTGGTTGTTATGATTGAAAAAATGCGTAGTTACCGCAAGGCCGGGTTGAGGATTTTTCGATTGAACGACCACCGAAGGCAACCCGAAGATACGTTGCAGGATTGGCCCTGTTTTTTTTAACAGCCCCTTATATTAATTACTGGATACACCCATGACTGAATCAACACAACAACGTTCACTGGTCAATGAAGACATCGCCATTGAGGTTAGGGGGATGCATAAGTGGTACGGAGAGTTCCACGTTTTAAAAGACATCAACCTGACAATCAAAAGAGGCGAACGGATTATTATCTGCGGCCCGTCAGGCTGTGGCAAGTCAACCCTGATTCGCTGTCTGAACCGGCTGGAAGTCCACCAGCGGGGGGATATCAGGGTTGACGGTATTGAGCTCAACGATGACCTTAAACACATTGAGAAGATCCGCCGAGATATCGGCATGGTCTTTCAGCAGTTTAACCTGTTTCCCCATTTGACCGTACTCGAAAACTGCTGCCTTGCCCCAATCTGGGTTTTGAAACAGCCGCGGAAAGAGGCAGAGGCAACTGCCATGCGCTACCTGGAACGGGTCAAAATCCCCGACCAGGCGGACAAATACCCGGGCCAGCTTTCCGGTGGTCAGCAGCAGCGAGTGGCCATCGCCCGCAGCCTGTGCATGAACCCCAATATCATGCTCTTTGATGAGCCGACCTCGGCCCTTGATCCGGAAATGATCAAGGAGGTGCTTGATGTTATGGTTGACCTGGCCAATGAGGGCATGACCATGCTCTGCGTCACCCATGAGATGGGGTTTGCCAAGACTGTGGCCGATCGGGTTATCTTCATGGACAGTGGAGAAATCATCGAGGAAAACGACCCGGAATCCTTCTTCTCAAATCCGCAATCCGATCGAACCAAACTCTTCTTGAGCCAGATTCTGTAATCCCGGTCTCCAGCCAAGGATCAGGATGCCTCTTTTATTCTGCCCCTTTTCGTGACCGGTCATGAGCAGCATTAAAAAATTTCGTTTTTCCATTGACCGCGGCGGCACCTTTACCGATGTTTACGCCGAGATCCCTGGCAAACCCGGGTTTGCCGTCGTCAAACTGCTTTCCGTTGATCCCGCCAATTACGACGATGCCCCGCGCGAAGGCATTCGCCGAATTCTCCAGCAGTACGCCCCTGAAGCCATTTCCGGTACGCTGATCAACCCCTCCTGTATCGAATGGATCCGGATGGGGACCACGGTTGCCACCAACGCCCTTCTTGAACGAAAGGGCGCCCGCTGCGGCCTGCTGGTCAGTCGGGGCTTTGCCGACATTCTCCGGATCGGTGACCAGACCCGGCCCCGGCTCTTTGATCTGAAAATTCACAAACCGGACTTACTCTATGAACAGGTCGTTGAGGTTAATGAACGGATACGCCTGCTCCGCGAGAATGAGCAAGCCGATGGAGAAGTGCTCACCGGGGTGACCGGAGAGCGATTTCTGGTTCTTGCAAAACCCGACTATCACCATCTTCAACATCAACTGCAACAGATGCTGGCTGCCGGCATCACCAGTCTTGCCGTGGTCTTCATGCACGCCCATGCCTGCCCCTTCCATGAAGAAGAGGTCGGCCGCCTGGCCTTGAGACTGGGCTTTTCCCAGGTGTCGCTCTCCTCCCGGGTCATGCCGATGATCAAACTGGTACCCCGCGGTGATACGACCCTGGTCGACAGCTATCTCACTCCGCATATTCAAGCCTATATAGAGAGTTTTAAAAAAGGCTTTGTCGGAGAGTTACAAGAGACCCGGCTGCAGTTCATGCAGTCGGATGGCGGCCTGATCCGAGCCGATGATTTCAACGGCAGCCGGGCAATCCTTTCCGGACCCGCCGGTGGGGTGGTCGGCTATGCGATGACCACCTATAATCAGGCAACAAAGATACCGGTCATCGGTTTTGATATGGGCGGTACTTCCACCGATGTCTCACGCTATGACGGCCGGTATGATCTCTGTTTTGCGAGCCATACGGCAGGGGTTCGAGTGCAGGCCCCGCAGCTCGATATTCGAACCGTGGCCAGCGGGGGCGGCAGCCGTCTGTTTTTTAACCAGGACATGTTTCTGGTGGGTCCGGAATCCTCGGGCGCCCATCCCGGACCCATCTGTTACCGAAAAAACGGTCACCTGTCCCTGACCGATGCCAATCTGGTGCTCGGCCGGCTGCAGCCCCGACATTTTCCGGCAATTTTCGGTCCCGATGAAAATCAACCCCTTGACCTTGATGGTGCCCGTGCTGCCATGCAGCAGCTGACCGACCAAATCAACGGGGCCTACGCCCGAAAAAATATCCCCCCCCTGACCCTGGAACAGGTGGCCTTGGGCTTTATCGAGGTCGCCAATGAACAAATGGTTCGACCGATTAAAGAAATATCGGTAATGCGGGGATTTGACATCAAAGAGCATATCCTCGCCACCTTTGGCGGAGCAGGTGGACAACATGCCTGCGCCATTGCCCGCAGCCTGGGAATACAACAAATTTTTATTCATCGTTTTGCAGGTATTCTTTCCGCCTATGGCCTGGGCCTGGCCGATACGGTTGCCCAGCGGCACCAGTCAGCCTCCAGTCGTTACAGTAAGGAGGTGTTACCCGCTATCCTGAAGCAACTTCATCGCCTGCAAAAAGAGGCGGAACAAGAACTTATGGATCAGGGAATTGCAAAGGAGGATATCCGAAGTAAGCGCTTTTTACATCTCAGATACCAGGGCACGGATACTGCGCTCATGGTTGAGGAACCAAAACAGGGAGATTTTGCCGAAGTTTTTCGCTGCACATATCAACGCGAATTCGGCTTTGACCTTCCGGGCCGTGATCTTTTTATCGATGACCTCAGAGTGCAGTCAGTGGCAGGAGAATCCCGCCCGATTGAAGATCTCCCGATCGGGGAAACGCATTGTTCCGGCCCCATTGACAGGGTTCCCTGTTACTTTGATCAAGGCTGGCTCGACACGGACGTGTATCGGATTGAGGCGCTTCAGGGAGTACAGGTAATCGCCGGGCCGGCCATTCTGCTGCAGGGGACATCAACTGTTGTCGTTGAACCGGGCTGCCGGGCGGAGATACGCGCAGACGGTGCTGTTACAATTCATGTCAGCCACAGGGAAAAAATGGCCCTGGACTGTCGGTTGAACCCAGTCCAGCTTGCCATCTTCAACAATCTGTTCATGTCCATTGCCGAACAGATGGGGCGAATGCTCCAGAAAACAGCTATTTCAACCAATATCAAAGAGCGGCTGGATTTTTCCTGCGCCCTCTTTGATGCCCGGGGAAATCTGGTTGCCAATGCACCCCATGTCCCGGTTCACCTTGGCTCCATGAGTGAGGCGGTTAAAGAACAGATACGACGGAATCCCGACATCCGGCCGGGTGAGGTTCTGTTGTCCAATCATCCCCTGGCCGGGGGCAGTCACCTTCCGGACATGACGGTCATCACCCCGGTTTTCCAGGGCCGAAAAATCTTTTTTTATGTTGCCTGCCGGGGGCACCATGCCGATATCGGCGGGACGACGCCCGGATCCATGCCGCCGGACTCCAGACAGCTCTCCGATGAAGGAGTGGCAATTCTCAGCTTCAAACTGGTTTCAGCAGGAAAATTCAGGGAAAAGGAGATTGCTGAAATCATGCAGGAAAGCAGGTGTCCGGCGGATATTCTGTCCGATCTCAAGGCCCAGGTTGCAGCCAACAGCAAGGGTATTGAGTTGATTAAGGAGATGGTGGATCGCTACAGCCTGGATGTTGTGCATGCCTACATGGGCCATGTTCAAGATGCCGCTGAACAGGCCGTACGGGAGAGTCTTATTCGACTGGCCGAAACAAAGGACTGCGCAGGAAAAACCATCAACGCCACGGAATATCTCGACGACGGTAGCCCGATCACGCTCCGGTTGACAATCAACGGTAAAGACGGCAGCGCGATTTTTGATTTTACCGGGACCGGTCCGGAGGTCTGGGGCAATCTGAACGCCCCGGCTGCGGTGACCACCTCGGCAATCCTGTACTGCCTCCGCTGCCTGCTTGAAAACGACATCCCCTTAAACCACGGCTGCCTTCTGCCAATCGATATTCACCTCCCGAAAGGGAGTCTGCTGAACCCCTCTGCAGAGGCTGCGGTTGTAGGGGGCAATGTCCTGACATCACAACGGCTGGTCGACGTGATTCTCAAGGCATTCGGAGTTGCGGCTGCATCCCAGGGGTGCATGAACAACCTGACCTTCGGCAATGATCGTTTCGGCTACTATGAAACCATTGGTGGTGGAGCCGGAGCCGGACCGGACTGGCATGGCCAATCCGGAGTCCATACCCATATGACCAATACCCGAATCACCGATCCTGAAATTCTCGAACGACGTTACCCCGTGCTGCTCCATGAATTTTCGCTTCGCAGCAATTCAGGCGGATCGGGCAGGTGCCGCGGGGGCAAAGGTCTGGTCAGGGACATAGAATTTCTTGAACCGATGAAAGTCTCCATTTTATCCGAACGAAGGGTCCTGCCGCCCTATGGCCTGCATGGCGGCGGCCCCGGAAAACGGGGCCGTAATCTGTTTATCCGTAACAATGGAAAAACAATAAGCCTGGGCGGCAAGAATCAGATCAGGGCCTGCATCGGTGACCGCATCCGGATTGAAACACCTGGCGGCGGCGGATGGGGCGCTCCCGTAAAGGCTTCCGAAAGCGATTGATTGCCTGCCTATACAAAATCCGGACGGAGGCCGGCTCAGGAATAGAAATTAAAGAACCTGAAGCTGAGCACGATATTGTCCACGTTATGTAACTATTCAGATAAGGACACAATTTACGCAATACCGCAGACCGTAACTGTTCAGGAGTGCCTTAGATTTGTTCATTTAAGACTGTGAAGCGTACTTGCGCTACTCGAACTGGCTTAAATGGGCGAAGATGAGG